>JALQZL010000120.1 GCA_023258355.1 Wenzhouxiangellaceae bacterium
CGAAGCGCTTGATCAGCCAGCCCTAATGGCTTGGGTTGATCAGCCGTCGGTCTTTTTGGGAATCGTGTTCGTCGCTGGCCTGTTCGGTATTGGATTGGGCTATCCTGGACAACCTCACGTGGTGAACCGCTTTATGGCTCTCAAATCAGCCAAGGAAATCCGACTGGGGCGTTTTCTTGCATTGAGCTGGGCTTGTGTGATTTATTTGGGTATGGTCTTTCTTGGCTGGGCTGGGCGTGTCTTGATGCCAGCGCTAGCCGATGGCGAATCTGTACTGCTGTCCTTGGCGGTTGAATTGTTGCCTGCGATTTTAGGTGGCTTGATCACTGGGGGTGTGCTGGCAGCGATTATGTCTACCGCCGACAGCCAGCTTTTGGTCGCAGGTGGTGCGGTCAGTCATGATATTCGTCGTGGGACCGCTTCCTTAAAAACAGACCGAGCAGTGATTGCACTACTTGGTCTAATCGCCGTGGTGTTGGCTGTTTTCTTTCCTGCCACTATCTTTGAACGGGTCTTATTTGCGTGGCAAGTGATGGGTAACGCTTTTGGTCCATTGTTACTGGTGCTCTTGTTAATTGGGCCAGTGGCCCCGAATCACCGCTTAGCCGCCATGGCCATCGGGGCAGGTGTGACCATCGCAATCAGTTTTTTCCCGCAGGCACCTGGCAATGCCATTGAACGTTTGTTGCCCTTTTTGATTGCGATGGCGATCGCATGGCGTGGCACGTGGCATCGGACTACTGCAGGCAAGTCGAAAGCGTAACGGAAGCATGACAATGTCAGAAGCTTTAGATGAGGTGATCAAACTACTTACTTTGGAGAAAGTGGATGATGATCTTTTTCGTGGTATTAGCCATGACATAGGCTCTAGTCGGGTCTTTGGTGGACAAATTGTGGGGCAGGCGCTGGCGGCTGCGCAAATGACGGTCAAGGCTGACCAGCAGCCGCATTCACTGCATGCCTATTTCTTGAGAGCCGGTGACGTCAATCGTCCCGTGATTTATCAAGTGGAGCGGGCGCGTGATGGGCAAAGCTATGCCAATAGACGGGTTGTGGCTTTGCAGCGGGGTCGGCCGATTCTCAACCTTGCCGCATCATTTCATTATCCTGAAGATGGACTTTCGCATCAGATCAACGCCCCACAGGTAACAGGGCCCGAGGGTCTGACTGACACTTTTGAGCTCCATCAGAGTGTGGCAGATAAAGTGCCGGAGAAAATGCAAAGACTGTTAGCTCATCGCAGGCCATTTGAGTTTAGACCTGTTGAGCCGCCGAAGTTTATGAACCCAGGTGCACGTCATCCCCAGAAGCATATTTGGATGCGCGCGTGGCACGCCTTGCCTGACGACCCACGGCTTCATCAGCGCTTGTTGGCCTATGTTTCAGACTATGAATTGCTCGGGACAGCCACATTGCCACACCCTCTGGACTTTATAAAACGAACCGTTCAGTTAGCAAGTCTCGATCATGCCTTATGGTTCCATCGGCCTTTCCGCGTCGATGAATGGCTCTTGTATGCCTGTGACAGCCCGACCAGCAGTGAGGGCCGAGGGTTTAGCCGAGGCCAAATATTTACTGAAAGTGGTCTCTTGGTGGCCTCGGTCGCTCAAGAGGGCGTGATGCGACGCTGGCGGGACCAACCGGGCTAGTTTGGTTTGTGCGTGCCAAAACCACCGCCACTGGGTGTGCGTACAACCAAACGCTCGCCACCATGAACCTGCAGCGTGATGCAGCCCGGTAACGCACACTCCCGCCCATCGGGCTTGATAAGGGTGTTTGTTGCCGCTCGACCATCCTCACCGCCCATGAGTCCCTTGGGTTTTGTTGAGCGTCGGTTTCCAAGGAGCGTCACCTGCATCGGTTGATTAAATTGAATCACTCGACGCACGCTGTCTCCACCAGAAAATTCTCCATCGCCGCCTGTTTGGTCGCAGATCTCAAAAGAGACCAAGGTGACAGGGAAACGTGATTCCAGCACTTCAGGGTCGGTCAGTCGTGAATTGGTCATGTGGACATGGCGCCCAGTACTGCCAGATCCCCATCGAGAGGCACCGCCACCTCCGCAAAGTGTTTCATAATGCTGAAAGTCTTCGGTGCCGAAAGTGAGGTTGTTCATTGTGCCCGGCCCATGCGCACTGACCCCAAAAGCGGCCAGTAAGGTATCGGTGATGACCTGTGAAGTCTCGACGTTACCAGCAACAACGGGCTTAGGGTGTGCTGGATTCAGGAGGCTGTTTGCTGGAATGACAATATCAACAGCCCTCAAGCACCCATCATTTAACGGGATCTCTTGGGCCACCAGCCATCTTAAAACGTACAAAACGCAAGCACGTGTGATGGCGGCAGGCGCATTGAAATTGGTATCGCTTTGAGCGCTGGTGCCTGTGAAGTCAATACGAAGTAAGCCATTACTCCGCTGACTAAGCGTGACGGCAATCGTCTGGCCCTGATCCATGACTGACTGAGCATGCTTATGCGCCATAAAGTTAAACTCAGCCAAGGCTTCTCTGGTCTTCTGCTCTCCCAGAGACAAGATATATGCCATGTAGTGCATGGTTTGCTCTTCGCCTTGTTCGTCCCAAATTTTTGTCATCTCTCTGAGACCAGCCCGATTAGCTGCAATTTGTGCATACAAGTCTGCAAGGTTTTGAGCAGGATTTCTGGCGGGAAAGGTAGCGTTTGTGAGGTAGTGGATAAACTTTCTCTCATCAAGAACGCCAGATTGAACAATTCTCATGGGATGAAAAAGAACACCCTCTTCGGAGATGTGCTGACTATGCGATGGCATAGAGCCAGGTGTGAGGCCACCAATATCAGCATGGTGTGCACGGTTAGCCACCCAGTAAATCAACTCATTTGAATCATTAAATCCAGGAGAGATAAAGGTCAGGTCAGGTAGATGTGTCCCGCCGTTAAATGGGTCATTTAATAAAAACCCATCACCAGGCACTAAGGTGTCACCGAATCGATCGATGATGCTTTTAACGCTTGCGCCCATTGAACCAAGATGCACTGGCACATGGGGTGCGTTGGCAATCAGCTCTCCCTTTGCATTAAACAAGGCACATGAAAAATCACGACGCTCTTTAATGTTGGCCGACCACGCTGTTTGAGCAAGAAGGGTTCCCATTTGTTCTGTGACTGCGCTGAACAAGCCATTAAAAATTTCAAGACGGATGGGATCAGCTTGGTGGAAGGCATGCGCCCCCCTTGATGCTCTGTGATCTGCAGTAGAAGAAGGCTTAGGACTCTTGATTAGGATTAAGTTGTCTTGACTCGATTTCGTGAAAGACCACTTGTCGAGGACAACGACTGTGGCGTGGCGG
This sequence comes from Wenzhouxiangellaceae bacterium, assembly GCA_023258355.1. Taxonomy (GTDB): domain Bacteria; phylum Pseudomonadota; class Gammaproteobacteria; order Xanthomonadales; family Wenzhouxiangellaceae; genus Wenzhouxiangella. The sequence goes on from JALQZL010000120.1 coordinate 3,327, forward strand.
GTGATCACAAGGGCAGGGCCCTTGATCGATTTTTCAAAAGGTAGTTGGTCAAGATAATAGATCGGGACATCTATCCACCCATCCTTCAGATAGATTGGCGTGTGGGTCAGTGGCCTTGAAGTGAGGTCGCCCTGATGCGTCTTTATCAGCGGGCTTTGTTGCTGAGCACGCCCTGTCTCGATCGCCTCGACAGAACCGGAGGCCACATATAATCTGGCGCCTTCTTGTTTCATTCCAAACCGTTGCTCATGAAGTGCTTCAAACTGCTCGATAAGATCTGACCGTGGAAGCCTTGGTAACGTCAGTTGTGTATGACTGCCCTCATAAGCTAAGTTCATACGTTCTGTGAGCTCAATGTCTTGCTCTTTGACTCCCTGAGCTTTGAGTTGATCCAGAACGCTTGTTCTTGCCAGCGCAAATTGCTCCTCGCACGCCATGTTGTCGAGTTGGTCTAGAGAGCATTCGATCGAGAAGTCTATTTGGCTGCTAGGACAGGCCATCGATAGCCCTACTGCAGACAGAACTCCTGATAGGGGATGCACAACAACAGTATCGATGCCAAGGATCTCAGCGACCGCTAGGGCATGTTGCCCACCAGCCCCACCAAAGCAATTGAGTGCCGCTTGGCTGACATCGTGGCCACGTTGTGAGGTCACTTTTTTTATGGCGTTGGCCATGTGTAAAGTGGCGATGTCAATGCAGCCTTGGGCGATGTTTTCAGGCGTCCATTGTTCGCCTGTGGCCTGGCTGACATCCTCGGCCAGTTTCTGAAACAAGGATTTAGTCTGATGAATATCTACTGGTTGGTTACCGTCTTTGCCAAAACGTTGAGGCAGGTGCGACGGGCTGAGTCTCCCCAGCAAAAGATTACAGTCAGTGGTGGTGAGTGGGCCATTTAGGCCATAGCAGGCCGGGCCAGGTTGGGCACCCGCCGATCTGGGGCCAACTTGGAAGCGGTGACCATCGAATGCGATACACGATCCGCCACCTGAGGCAATCGTATGAATGTCGAGCATTGGTGTGGTGAGTGTCAGCCCATTGATTTGGTGATGTGTGCCTTTGCTGTAGCCATCAGATAGATAGGCAACATCGGTTGAGGTGCCACCCATGTCAAACGCCACCACTTGTGAAAAGCCCAGTGCTTGAGTCGACCTCAGGCAACCTACTAGGCCTGCGGCTGGTCCAGAGAAGATGGCTTGGTAGCCGCGGAACGCATCATAGCGTGCCAGACCACCATCGGACTTCATAAACCGAATATCCACCTGATGTGACTGGGTAGGTGGGTTTAAGGCATGGTGCAATTTTT
>JALQZL010000121.1 GCA_023258355.1 Wenzhouxiangellaceae bacterium
GATGCCGATGACAATGTTTAGCTGATTAAGACTGACCAATCGGCCTCGAACACGGGCTGGTGCAATCTCAGAAAGATACATGGGCGCCACAATTAAAGATGCCCCGACGCCGAGACCCCCAATCATCCGTGCCAGTATGAAACTGTTGAGGTCTTGTGCGAGCGCAGACGCCACTGCAGAGACAGCATAAAGCACGGCTGCGACCACTAAAATAGCGCGTCGCCCGAATCGGTCGCTGGCTGGACCGGCTGTGAGCATGCCCAAAGTGGCTGTCAGCGTCAAAGAGCCCACGGCCCACCCAAGCTCAAGATCGGTCAGATTGAATTCAGCACGTATAAACCCCACCACGCCCGAAATAACCGAGGCATCAAAGCCCATCAAAAACCCACCTAAAGCCACGGAAATACCAATCAAACAGAGGTATCGGAGGTTGACTTCCTCGCTAGATGTTTGATCTTTCAGGGAAAGACCTTTTGGATCTGAAATGTTCTGATTTGCCATGGGCTTTTCCAGTGTGGGTGGTTGGTTGACAACGCTGTCAAATTTGTTTATAAATCACAACTATTGTGTGGTCAAGCGCCTCCAATTGCCCCAGAGCAACCGAGCGTCTTTGATTGCCAAGATTTTTAAGTCGACTTACATAAAAACACACATAACAGAAATAGAGGGTAGGAGGTAGTTCGAATGAGCTCACGAACATTTAATAAAAAGCCACTGGCTGCTGCGATTGCATTTGCACTCGGTGGCGGTTTTGTTGCACCACTGTATGCGAGCCAAGTTCAGGAGGCCGTGTCAGAGGAAGAAGCTGCTGAACAAGGCGGCAACCAAGCAACAGAGAACGAGGACCGAATTGAAGTCTACGGTGTCCGAGGCAGCTTAATGCGGTCAATGGATCGTAAGCGTAACGCTGTTGGTTTCTTGGATGCCATTACGGCTGAGGACATCGGTAAATTCCCAGACCAGAACTTGGCGGAAGCGCTCCAGCGTATCCCTGGCATCTCGATCAGCCGGTCAAACAACGAAGGTTCTCAAATCACAGTTCGTGGTTTCGGGCCAGAGTTTAACTTGGTGACCTTTAATGGTCGTTCAATGCCCACTCAAGGTGGCCGTTCGTTCGACTTTGCGGATATCGCATCAACCGGTGTGAGTGCGGTGGAAGTTGTGAAGTCAGGCAATGCCTCATTGCCCACAGGAGGTATTGGTGCAACTGTCAATATCATTACGCCAAAGCCTCTTGAGAACCCTGGTATGCGGGGTGCGATCGTTGGTAAGGCGGTCCGTGAAACCTCGGCGAAGAAAGGTGATTTGGGTGATCTCGATAGCCTGACACCTGAAATTGCGGCTATTTACAGCAACACTTTTGCAGATGACACCTTCGGCATTGCGATCACAGGCTCTTACGAGCAACGGGACAACCGCGAAGAGTTTGCGGCGGTCGATAGCTGGATTCCTAACTACGGTTTGGACGGTGGTAACGTCAGCAACAACAACCAGCGTGCAGACGGCGTGTGGTGGCACCCCCAAGACGCGGGTTACGGTTTTGCAGACATCTCAAGAACGCGGACCAATGGGCAGGTGACTTTGCAGTGGCAGCCCAGCTCACGCATTCGTGCAACAGTGGACTACACGTACTCTGAGCTCGATTTTGAAGCTGACCGCAATAGCTTTGGTGTTTGGTTTGCCAACCCCAATGTCGATGCCACAGTGAATGAGCGCGGCACCGTCACGCAGGTTCGTCAGGTCGGTGGTGACTATGCGATCAACGTCGCGCGAGACCACACCATCAAAACCAATGAGTCTATTGGGATTAACATTGATTTCCAAGCAACAGACAACTTGAGCCTAACTTTCGATGCGCATGACTCGACATCGCAGTTAGAAGGTGGTGGTCTGGGTGATGGTGTACCTGGAAGCACTGCTAACCTGATCGTCGGTAATACCTTCTGCGATTGGTGCGGATTTGTCCCCGGCGCTGGTCCGACGACGGCAACGATCGATGAGAAATTCGCCACTTACTTTAGTGGTGGAATCCCAATTTGGGGCGCCACTTTTAGAGATCAAGAGACTGGTGATATCATCCCATTCCTTCGCCGTAGCGATATGGGCTCACTTTTCGGTCAGGCGTTTGATGTCGAAAATGAGAATGAAATTAAACAATTCCGCTTGGATGGCTCTTGGACTAACCCAAGCAACAGTGCCATCACCAGTGTTGACTTCGGTGCCAGTCAAACCAAGCAGGAATTTGTAAACCGTAATGCGTTTTCTGGTCTGCTGCCTGGTGGCTTCTGGCTGACTTCAGCACAGTATTGGCCAGACGATGAGTGGGAGGAAGCCAGCTTCGAGAACTTGCTGTCTGACTTCTCTAACAGTGGTAACTTCCCAATCAGCAGTTACTTTGTGCGTGACTTCGGAAGTATTGTAGACATCTACGAATCACTTGACTGCTTCGCCACAGGTGACCCAGTGTGTGCTGATGTCTACTGGCCTTCATGGGGTCCAGACTTCCAAGATGCCTCAGGTAACCGCGGTTATTTCTGGTCTGGTCCGCTGGGTAATGCCAGTGGTGGTGGTGTCAAAGAAACCATGACCGCTGCGTACATGCAGGTCAACGTAGCAGACGAAGTGGCTGGTATGCCATTCAATGCGCGCGTGGGTTTGCGAGTTGAAGATGCCGAGACCAAGTCCACAGGTGACGAGGTGGCGGCGCAGGCTGTCATCTGGGTTGGTGGTGATGAATTCGTGACCGAATATGGTGAAGCGACCTTCGTGAGTGCCACGGAGAGCAACACCCAGTTCTTGCCAAGCTTCGATTTTGATCTAACGATCAACCAAGACTTGGTCTCACGTTTCTCCTACAGCCGTACCATCGCCCGTCCGCCGATTGGCGCGCTGAGCCCAGTCCGTTCTTTTGTGGGTAACCCCAATCCACAAAACAGAGAAGCGAGCTCGGGTAATCCAGGTCTCTTGCCATACATCTCAGACAACTTTGATCTGTCGATGGAATGGTATTACTCACCAGGAAGCTATGCCTCTGTTGCTTACTTCCGCAAGCACGTGGATAACTTCTTGGTGGCGACCACAGTCCGTGATTCTTTCGAAGGCCTGTTGGACCCATACAATGGTGCGCAAGCTAATCTGGCGAGAGAGCAGTTGGCAGCAGAAGGCATTCCGCTGACGAATGCGAACATCTTTGCACGCATCAACCAGAACCTCGGTGTGCCTGCGACAACCCCTGTTCGTGCTCAGCCTGGTGATCCACTGATTGAGTGGAACATCTCGACCACTGACAATGCCGAGCAAGGTAAAGTCTGGGGCTGGGAGTTCCAGTTGCAGCACATGTTCGGTGACACTGGATTTGGTATGCAGGCCAACGCGACAGTTGTCTCAGGTGATGTGAAAGTTGACCGTGATGCGGTTGACATTCAGTTCGCACTGCCTGGGTTGAGTGACTCCTACAACTTGGTCGGTTTCTACGAAAACGACAAGATATCGGCTCGAGTCGCCTACAACTGGCGTGATGAGTTCTTGGCTGGATTTGATCAGTTTGATTCGCCCATCTTCGTGGAAGATTACGGACAGTGGGATGTGAATCTTTCGTGGTACGCGACTGAGAATTTGACTGTATTCTTGGAGGCTCTGAACTTGACTGAAGAGACTCAGCGCGTTTATGTCAGATATCCAGAACAAATCCTTAGAGGCAATCAATACGGTGCACGCTACAACCTTGGTGCCCGTTGGTCGTTCTAAGTTTCAAAAGCTAAACCTGATGGGCAAGCCGTTGGCAACAGCGGCTTGCTTTTTTTATGACTAGACCTGACGACTCAATTAGGCGGATCGTTATCGTGGGTGGCGGCAGCGCTGGCTGGATCACCGCAGGACTGATTGCCAGCACGCATTGTGTGGGTGAGTCATCAGAAGTTGAAGTGGTCTTGGTGGAGTCACCAGACGTTAAAACGATTGGCGTGGGTGAGGGAACCTGGCCGACGATGCGCTCTACCCTGAAAAAAATAGGGATTAGCGAGCTTGAGTTTGTTCAAACATGCCAGGCATCGCTGAAGCAAGGCACGCGCTTCCATGGTTGGGTCAATGGTGGTGCCAAAGATATCTACTATCACCCATTCTCTGTGCCCGCAGGCTACCCTACAGCTTCCGTGGTGCCGTTTTGGCAGGAACAAAAGACGCAGACAACATTCGCCAACGCCGTGAGTGAGCAAGGCTATGTCTGTGACCATGGGCTATCCCCCAAAATGGCGACCATGCCTGACTATGCTCAAGTGCTCAATTATGGCTACCACTTGGATGCGGGTAAGTTTGCTCAAATGCTGCAAACTCACTGCACAACAGTGCTTGGCGTCCGCCATGTGTTAGATCACGTGACTGGGATTGAGGGACATGCGGGTGAGGACATTCAGGCCCTGGTGTTGGACAAGTTAGGTCTCTTGGAAGGTGATCTTTTTATCGACTGCACCGGCCAAGCCGCTCGGCTGATTGGTGAGCACTACGGGATTGGTTTGG
>JALQZL010000122.1 GCA_023258355.1 Wenzhouxiangellaceae bacterium
CCCCAATCAGGTACCCATTGAACCGTTTCAATGGCTTTGAGCGCCGATTGGCGAAGGTGGGCCTGATCCATGGAGATGAACCACTGTGGCGTGGTTCTGAATGCCGTGGGTGTTTTATGGCGCCAGCAATGTGGGTAGGCATGATCAAACGCCTTGGCAGCCAACAAGCTGCCATTCGCTCTCATGTGCTCTACCAATTGGTCATTGGCCTTCCAAACATACTCACCCCCGACCACCGGTGTGTCATCTAAGAAAATCCCGCGCCCATCGATAGGATTGACCACCGGCAGGCCATAGTGTTGACCGACCTCAAAATCTTCTTGACCGTGACCAGGCGCGGTATGCACGGCACCTGTGCCTGTTTCTGTTGTCACGTGATCACCCAAAATAACCGGCACCAGCAAGCCGTTGTATGGGTGCCTCAGCTTTAGGTGCTCCAGCGCTTGGCCTTTAATCTCGCCAAGCACCTTAGGCTGACTCAGTCCGATGCGCTCACCCACCGTCTCCATTAAATCTCGGGCCATGACCAAACTGACTTGGCGTTCGCCAGAGACATCGGTCAACGCGCCTGTGACCAGGACATAATCAATGTCTGCGTGCAGACAGACTGCTTGGTTGGCGGGAATAGTCCAAGGTGTCGTTGTCCAAATAACAATGCCTGCACCCTCATCGAGTCCATCGACACCGAACGCCTTTGCCAGTGCCTCCACATTGTCTGCCTGGAACAAGACATCGATCGCGACAGACTGTTTATCGGCATATTCAATTTCAGCCTCGGCAAGCGCCGAGCCGCAATCGAAACACCAATGAACGGGTTTGACACCCCGCTTCAGATGGCCTCGGCCAACGATGGTCGAGAGTGCCCGAAGCATGTCAGCCTCATAAGTAAAGTCTCGCGAGGCATAGCGATCAGCCCAATCTGCCAAGCCACCTAGGCGCACAAAGTCTTTGGCCTGGTTCTCGATTTGTTGATCGGCATACTCCCGACAGCGGGCGCGAAAGGTTTCGGCATCGACTTTATGCCCCACCTTGCCTACTTTCTTCTCCACCTGAAGCTCAATGGGTAAGCCATGACAATCCCACCCTGGCACAAAGGGGACGCGGTACCCTGCGAGCAAACGAGACCGGACGACCACGTCTTTCAAAATTTTGTTTACCGCATGACCAATATGAATATCTCCATTGGCATACGGGGGGCCATCATGGAGAATAAAGGTTGGCCGGTCTTGAGTAGCCTCTTGAATGGCCTCGTAAAGCCCATTGGCTTGCCACTGCTCAAGCATCTGTGGCTCACGGTTAGCCAATTGGGCCTTCATTGGAAAGTCCGTGTGCGGCAGATTAATGGTGTCTTTGTAATCCATGGTTTCTCTCGTCTTCATTTAGTGCCGAGCATTGCTGGCTAACACCTGTTTGGCTTGGCGTGCATCTTCATGCATCCGTTCAACCATCTCGTCCAATGACCCAAACTTCTCTTCCGAGCGAATGAACGCTACAAACTCGACGCACAGATGATGTCCGTACAACGTCCCATCATAATCAAAAAGATGCGCCTCTAGAAGCCAATCGCGCCCATCCACGGTCGGTCGGTAGCCCAGGCTTGCCACGCCCGGATGTTGCTGGGGCCCACCCGCGCGGTCAGAGCTAACACGCACCGCGAAAATACCGTGTAGTGCCGGTGGAATGGGAGGACGGATATTCACCGTGGCATAGCCCAAAGTTTGGCCTAATTGCTGACCACGAAGCACACGCCCGCTGATGGCATAGGGACGGCCAAGCAGCCTCTCGGCGCCTATCAAGTCTCCCTGAGCTAACAACGCGCGGAGTTTGGTTGATGAGATGCGCTCGCCAGCGTGCTCAACGACACCCACACCATGAACCTCAAAGCCATACTGCTGACCCAGCTCAGTCATTGTCGCCAAGTCCCCGCTGGCTTGGTGGCCAAACCGAAAATCATTACCGACGATTACGTGTTTGGCTTGGGCACGCTGAACGATCGCTTCTCGAACAAACGACTCTGGGCTCAACTGAGCAAAGGACTGATTAAAGCGAAGCATCATCAAACGTTTGATGCCGAAGGTTTGGGCCAGCAGCGCCTTATCTCTGACAGATAATAAGCGCCGAATGGGTTGCTCTGGATTGAAGTAAGTGGCAGGCAATGGCTCAAAGCACATCATTGAGGGCACCAGATCGCCTGCTGTGGCCAATGCGTGCATCTCATCAATCAAGGCCTGATGCCCCAGATGAAAGCCATCAAAATTGCCAATCACCACCGCACTCGGTGAAGGATGACTTTCGGATGGTGATTGAAGGGTCCGGATGACTTCCATGGGCCACATAGTTTAGCTTGTTTAACTGTGTTTGGGACGCGAGACATCCACCATTCTGATACCCAAAAGCCACATCGAGAGCCCAAAGAGGCCGGCGCCTGCGATGACATATAAAATCAAGGATGCCAATCTAGGCAAAAGTGACCAGCCTACCCAAGTCTCAAGCCCCGGCACCCACCAGACCAACCCTAAGGTCATGACCGCACCAGCCACCAGCACCTTGATCACCCGCGAAAGCGGCACTGTGGGCGCCATCTCGACACGGGCCAGATGTCGCCATAGGAGTATTGCGTTCAGCCACGCTGTGACACTTGAAGCCGTGGCCAAGGCCACATGCAAACCAGGATAGGCTGACAGATTGTGAAGCAGACCCCCTGACCACATGCCCTGAGAGGCGACCGACAAAGCCACCAACACAAACACCACGTTTAAAACCATGTTGGTCACCAACGCGATCACGGCCACCTTGACTGGCGTTTTGGCATCTTGCCGAGAGAAAAAGGCCGGCGAGAGCACCTTGACACCAATGAAAGCGGGTAAACCCAGACAATAGGCCATCAGGGCCATGGACGCCATTTGCACGTCCTCAACATTGAAAGCCCCATAGAGGAACAGGCTGGTGATGATGGGTTCTGCCAAGACAGCCAAGCCCACGGCAGAAGGTAAGCCAATGAGCCATCCCAACCACAGTGCCCAGTCGAGTGTGGCCTTAAACTCAGCGCCATCGTTCCGGGTATGCAGACGGGAAAGCGTTGGCAAAATGACGGTCGATAGGGCAACGCCAAACAAACCCAGAGGAAACTCCATCAGTCGATCGGCGTAATACAACCAAGAAATGCTGCCCACCATCAAGAGTGAAGCAATCAGTGTGTCTAAAAGAAGATTGATTTGTGCCACTGACGAGCCGAAAAGGGTTGGGATCATCAGCTTGAGAATACGCCTGACCCCGGGGTGCTTGAAATTGGGCCAAGGCCTCGGCATGACCTTGTGGCGAACCAAGACCGGCAACTGCACCCCCAACTGCAAAATACCCGCCACCAATACACCCCAAGCCAATGCTTTAATGGGTGGGTCAAAGAACTGGCTGAAGGCAACCGCAGCGGTGATCATAGAGATATTCAACAGTGCTGGCGTCACCGCGGGTAGCGCAAATCGACCCAATGTGTTCAAAATGCCCCCAGCGAGTGCTGTCAGAGAAATGAACAGCAAGTATGGAAATGTGATTTGTAAGAGATCTTTGGCCAGTATCCACTGTGCTGGGGCCTCTAGGAAACCCGGGGCAAAGAGGGTCACTACCCACCCAGCGCCCCAGACACCCAAGAGGGTGATCAGCGCAAGAACAGCGAGTAAGGCACCTGTGGTGGCATCGATTAGCTCTCTGAGCGCTGCATGATCACCGCGCTCTTTGTATTCATTTAATACCGGCACGAAGGCAAGAGAAAAAGAGCCCTCGGCAAAAAGTCGGCGAAGAAAGTTTGGGATCTTAAAGGCCACGACAAAAGCATCCATGGCCAAGCCTGCGCCAAACCAGCGCGCCAGTACCACATCACGCACAAACCCAAGAATGCGCGAGATGAGCGTCATTGATCCGAAGCTGAGCGTTGAACGCAGTAAACTCATATGCTACCTATTGTGCTTGACTGTCGAGCCAAATCATTCGACAATAGCGGGCTATCTTTACCAAAACACCTGTCATCAGGAGCGAATTGTGGCCAATAGTGTTTCTGCCCGTAAGCGGGCCCGTCAATCAGAGCGTCATCGCCAGCATAATGCGGCTTTGCGTTCTCATGTTCGAACCCAAATCAAAAAAGTCCTGAAAGCCATCGAATCTGGCGATCAGAACGCTGCCAAAGCAGCCTATGCCATGGCCGTGCCCGCCATCGACCGCTCGGTCTCTAAAGGCATTATGCACGCCAATAAGGCAGCGAGGCATAAATCGCGCCTCAACCAACACATTCGGGGCATGCAAGCCTAAAGGCATCGCCCGAGTGACA
>JALQZL010000123.1 GCA_023258355.1 Wenzhouxiangellaceae bacterium
GAGGTAATCATTGACCCAGTTGACGATAGTGGGGCATGAGCGAAAGTTTTTTGTGAGACGGGCATGAGTGAGCTGATGGCCGTCTATTCCGAAGTCTCTCGTACGAACGAACAATCCAACTTCGGCCTCTCTGAATCGGTAAATCGACTGCATTGGGTCGCCAACCACGAACAGCGTTCGTTGGGCTTGTTCATCCCATCCTTGGATGAGTCTCTTGAGAAGCTCAAATTGCGTCCAGTTGGTGTCTTGATATTCATCAACAAGGATGTGCTGGATTTTACGGTCTAGGTAAAGAGCGATATCGGTGTAGCCAGTATCTTCATCGCCCAGGCCTTGAATGGCGGCTGCACTCATCGCCGTGAAGTCACTCTGACCAGTTTTTGCAAAAAGAAGCTGTAAATTTAAAGCAGCATGCCTCAGAACAGTAATGAGATCTTCAAGAATAGCCCATTCCTCATCGCTGTAGTGAGGATCAGGTAAGTCGCGAATCGCTGAGAGGTCCTGAGCTAAGGACTCAAATTCCATTAAGTTATCTAGGATTTCGAGCATGGCTTCCTTATGATCGGACTTCGGGGGAAAGCCAAGTGCCTTCGTCAATGCCTTTCGAAAGCTCCCCTGATTGGTTGTCATTAGCTCAGAAAGGCCAACCCATTGAGCGAGGTCAGCAACATGAGTGACTGGGTAGTCAGTGATGTTTTCAAGCGTAAATAGTGGATGCGTCGCATGCTCTTCCCTAAGACACTCAATGGCTTTGGCACTGCAGGCTAAAATCTGCGAGATATTGACGCCCTTTGCCTGTAGAGCCTCATGAAGTTGTCGCTGAACTGCCTCAATTCTGCCGTTGACGACAAGGCTCAAGAATCGGTCTTGTTGTGCTCTATCAAAATGTCCGCCAGAGTTGATAATGCGAAGCCATTGCTCACGCTTTGCGAGTAATTGGGTAATTAATGATTCCACTCGGTAATGATCGTGGTCACACCAGGCCAGTAGATTAGTCCGCGCTGAGATGAGTTCAGGCGCCTCTGCGTTTTCCTGAAGCGTGGCGCGTGCGGCGCTGCGGTAGAGTTTTTGAGGTTGATCAACAGGTGAAGGCACTGGTCCTAACTGGCCTGCAATGGGCATTGTGCGAGCCAGTGAGTGACAAAAGCTATCGATGGTTCGTATCTCAAGCCGCTGCGGGTTTTCTATTAGGGCCCAATCCTTGATTCGGTGACGAATTTTTTCAACTTTTTCACGAATACCTGCCTCATGGCTTCCCCAGTCACAGAAATCGGGCGCCAGATAGGTCAGTATTCGGCGGCGCATCTCGGCAGCCGCTTTCCGAGTAAAAGTGATGGCCAAGATTTCTTCAGGCGATTCTACGTGCTGCAAGAGGGCAATGTAACGCTCAACGAGCAAAGTGGTCTTACCTGAACCAGCAGGCGCCTGCACCACAACGGATTGAGTGACGTCGACGGCTAGCGCTCGGGCTTCTGCATCACTCATGATTAGACTTCCCCATTGTCTGCCACCCAATCATTTTTTTCTTTGATTCGGCAGGCAGCCTTGAGATGACAATACTGGCAAACCTCGGGTTTGATTGGATCAATGGCAGCATGACCAGCCTGATACTCATCGGCGAGGGCATCAAGCTGTTCTCGCCATGCCTTCAACAGTTGGCCCCAACCTTCGATGGTTTTGAAATCTCCCCGATTATGATCTTGGATGCTCGTGATCCCATCAATTTCCAAATCACTCGCTGACAAGCCATCAAAACTCACACCGTCTTTGGCAATCTTGGCAAAGCCAATGCCAGCAGGGGGAGGCTCGAGAGTCAGCGCATAAACGGGTAGTTGTCCGTCACGAAGTCGACCTGTTGGGTTCCATTTGCTGATGGCTGCCTGACCAGTTTTGTAGTCGATGACGAGTCGTTCTCCTGAGGCGAGTTGATCAATCCTGTCTGGTTTACCGCTCAGTGTCAGGCCACTAACAGACAAATTCACTGACTCTTCCAATGTCTGTGTCACAAATGGGGGTCGTCTTCTTTCAATATTGAGCCAAGCAACCAACTTTCTGGCAATGTTCTGTATTTCCAATGCTTGTTCGTGTTTGCTGAGTGCCTGTGGGTGGTGGATCATATACTGACTTATTTTCTCAGTCGTGTGGTGTTTGATCCTATCCTCTAATGCCTGATCATCAAGCTCGGCAAGGCCAGATGAATCAACGGTTTCTTTCCAAAAGTATTCAAGGATGTCATGGACCATGGTGCCCCGATCTTTCTTACTGATTCCTGGTTTGGGTGGTTGAATATCCTTGGCGTGTAGTCGGTGGATGGCAAAAGCTTTAAAAGGACATGCGGCTTGATCGTTAAGTAGTCCAACACCACCTTTTGTCATTTTTTCCTTTTGCAGCGGGGGCCCGGAGTCATGAGGTAGTCTCTCCAGAGGCGCAGACTCCTCATGTTGCCTTTGAACCACAGCATTGGGAGTGACCTGTTCGATGTGAGCAACCTCACTGAGCAGAGGTGTGACCTGCAATTTGACAGCCTCATCGCCAACACTATAACTTCCCTGCAACATGGGGGCAGTTCCCATGAGACCAGCCAGTTGGCAACGCGCAATGGCAAGACAACCATCCGCTCTGGCTTGGGGCAAGGTGCTCTGCAAAGATGTCGGAATGAATGGATCTATTTGCGGAGATGACGGCCAGCTCTCTTGATCCAGTTGTGAGAGCCAAATGGCATCAAAATCGGATCCCATGGCTTCGCGAACACCCATGACTGTCAGAGGTGCGCCAACATCTTGCTCTCGAAAAAGCATCTGGCTACACAGATTACGAAGTTGAGCCAATGCGGAGTGACGCGTCATATGAATGACGCCTGGGATTTGGGTTGTGGCAAGACCACTAAATGACTCTAGGATACGATGCCAGTGTTGCATGGTTTGGTATTCGACACTGTCCAAGGATCGTCCAAACCCGTAGCCAACAGCGGAAAGTTCTTTTTGGAACTCCGCTGACCAATCCATGCACGCCATTTTTCTGGAGGTTTTGAGACGATGTTGGCGCCAACGATCAAAGCCTTTTGCCCACTCGTGACATCCGACTTTGCGCGCACGCTTAATTAAACCTTGCCAATCTAACCAATAGGGCTCCCTATCATTGAGTGTCATGATGAGCCGATGTCGCGCTTCTTTTTCTGTAGACCAACCTCGAAGCCAAGGAGAGCGGAGTAGACGGCCAGCATCGGCTTGATTGATACGATGGGGCTTAAGATTCAGGAGGTGCAGTAGGTCCGCGATCAAAGGGCGCTGGGCTAGCGGATGGCCAAGGGAGATATGCCAAAAAGCCTGTGCATTGGGTTCAAGATGTAAGCCAGGCGGATCAAGTACCCGACGAAGCAGATTCTCAATCCGCGGGAGTAGTTGGTTGAGCTGCGGCGTGACGATTGCGACTCTGTGAGTTGGATGGGCCTCTATGTGTGCTTTGGCCCACTGTGCTGCGTGACTGATTTCCTCATCAATCGTCAAACAGGTGCGCAGGGCGATCTTGGCTTTGGTGTCACTCGCATCGCGGGAAGATTGATTAACAACAACACCTTGCTTGCGCAATTGCTCAAAGATTGCAACATAAGCCGGCGCTAGTTCCAAGTCGAACCCACAAAGCGTAATGTCGCATGGTAGTTCGATGAGACCTGACTGAATATAGCCAGGTAAAGCGTCTAGAAAGTGGGGGAAGTCGGTGAGCTGATGACGCTGGCAATACTCAATGTAACTTGTGGCCCAGCGCTGATAAGCCCTCTGATCCTCATTCATCAGAAGGTCAGGCCATTGATCAGGAAGTGTCAGCTGGTATTCAACAATCGTCTGCCAGGCGCTATGGGCTAGTTTAGCCAGTCCCGTCGCCCCCTCATAGACATCTTGAGCGATGATGTTTTGCCAGATCAGTTCGGCCTGAGCTGTGGATAGGCCAATGAGCGCATTCTTGTGAGTGACGAAATGTTCTGCTTGTAATCCCTCCAACCAAACTTTGAGGGGCATGATTGCTGAGGTTTCCCAAGTCTGGGAGCCGTCAGCGAGTCTGGTCTGCGTCTCCTTGGTTTGGAGCTCGTGCGCCAGCCGAGCGCTGGGTGTCAAGGTGATGGACTCTCCAGAACTCATAAGCTTGCTGTCTTCTTTATCTCTACGCACCATTCACCCACAAACTGAACCACTCTTGAGGCACATACTCCACAAATCAAACCAGGATAGGCCCTTGGACGACAGAATATGACGCACTCGACCCCATTGAGTGAGTGTGCCGCCGCTGTCCGGTCT
>JALQZL010000124.1 GCA_023258355.1 Wenzhouxiangellaceae bacterium
AACCGCTCGGGGCAATCCTTACTCATTTTAGATAACGGCGCAAGCTTTGGCTTTGGCGAGTCCACCGCGGCCACCGTGGTCGTTGCCGAAGACAGCACGTCGGTCGATCTGACCCAAGGCTCTGTGCTCTACACGACCACCACTGACAACATCATCGACATCACCAGTGGTGAGACGTCCCTGTCCACGCAATTGACCAACCCACCCGTGTGTACGCTCGGCCCAGTGGCCTCGGTGGGCTTAGTCCAGTTAGACGAGGGTGGCGTGACTGAAGTGCAGATCCTGGAAGGCGCCATCTTCTACCCGATCACCTCAGCATCAGGTGAGGAAGAGTGGTTCGCACTCACTGCAGAGGCAAGTTATCTCGTCAGCGAGTCAGGTGTTGTTGAAATCACCGAGTCAGGTAGCCGTTCAAGCGATGGCCAAACCATTTTGCCGCTCACCATTTGTGCCCTGGCCGATGGCACACGAGGCACAGGCACCGCGGCTGTCGGCTCGGTCACGCAGAGCACAAGCACAACCACCGAAGCCTTGGCGACAACGACCACCTCTACCACGGCGACAACGGCGGGCACAACCAGCGCCAAATGGGTTGTGGGTGGTTTCGCCTTAGCGGTCACCGCAGCGAGTACCTATGTGGTGGCCTTCGATGACGACGAGGAACCTGTCACCGAACCACCGGTGAGCCCGTAGCCTCTCACCCACCCAAGCTCGAGGCACTTTGGCCGCAAGTCAAAGAAGGTCCGCTATGGGTAAGCAAAGCAACGCACGCAAGGTGGTGGGGTTAGGCTACACTGTCCATTAGTGAGGTGGGTTTGGGCATTCTGTCCACCCAACCGCCAACGCAGCGGGTAAGATAAAAACAAAGACACAGGGGCGCTGGGTGCATTGAGCGCCTGACCTGGGTCAGTAGGAAAGAAAAGGTGATGTATGCAACGATCGGGGGTTAAATGACACATCCATTCGCGAATCAGATTGGCCGGCGCTTGACCATTGGCCTCACTGGGTTAATGTGTGCGCTCATGCTCACCGGCTGCGCCTCACGGCAAACCACCGAGCAAGGCCAAAGCCAAGCCGAATTCCAAGCCATGATTTCTGCCCAAGAACGGGTCACAGAAATCAACGAAAACCTCATGATGATGGCCGTCACCTCTGGCGAGGGCCAGGAATATCGTGTCGGGCCTGAGGACCAAATCAGAGTCGATGTCTTAGGTGTTCCCGACTTATCTCGCGAGTACCGAATCAATGGGGCGGGTTCTGTCTTGTTGCCTTTGGTCGGCGGCGTGCCTGTGGCCGGCCTCAAACTCTCAGAAGTCGAACAAGCCATCGCCGAGGCACTGGCCAAAGACTTTATTAGAAACCCCGATGTCTCGGTTGAAGTCACTGAGTTTCGGAGCCAACAGTTCACCGTGGTCGGGGCAGTCTCAAGCCCCAGGGTGTATAACACCTCCAGACAAGTCTCTTTAATTGAAGCACTGGCTATGGCTGGCGGCATCAGTGAAAACGCAGGCAATCTCGTGTTTTTAAATGACCGTGTGCCCGATCCGGAAACGGGCCGACCAGGCACACGCACCTTGGTCATTGACATTGGCGAACTGATGCAATCGGCCGAACAGTTTAATTTGATGCTGGGCGAGAACGCCATGATCAATGTCCCAAGAGGCGGCTATGTCTACGTCGAAGGGGCCGTGGGCCGACCAGGGGCCGTCCCTCAACGCACAGACACCACGGTCTTAAAAGCCATCGCCCAAGCCGGGGGCTTGAGTGCAGATGCCTCGAGATCAGAGGTGGGGGTCTTAAGGCGGGATCCCGCCAGTGGTCGTTGGGAGTCGTTCGTGGTCAACTACTCAGACATCCGAGACAACCCAGCAGCCGACATTCAACTCAAAAGTGGGGACATTGTGGTCGTTGAAAACAGTGTCATTCGGACCGCCTGGTCACAGTTTGTGCGTCTGGCGTCACCTTTGGCCCTGTTTGGCTTTCGGCCCTTTAACTGAGCATGATGAGACGCGACAACAACGACGGGGCTGATTTACCCGACAACCGATCACTCGCCTTAAGGCCAGAGCACAACCAACAGGTGGCGGTCTATGACCCGACCGTGGTTGGCGGGGTGATGGACGATGACACCATTGATCTTAAAGAACTGTGGCGCATTGTCATCAAACGCCGTTGGACCATCATCTCCGTGGCTTCCATTATTGTCGCGGCGGCTTTGTTGATGACCTTGTTGGTCATCCCCGAATACCGGGCCACCACCCAGTTACAAATCAACCCGCCGGGCAGCTCTCGGATCTTGGCTTATGAAGACTTCACCGCCGAGCAGAGCCGCTACCAAGAATACTTAAATACCCAAACGCAGATCATGCGCTCTCGGGGCGTGTTGGAGTCGGTGGTCAGAAACCAAGACGTGGCCAACAACCCCAACTTAAATGGCGATGTGCGCCAACGCAATATCGTCGCCGAAATCTTTGGGGTGTTGCGCCTGATCACGGGCGGTCGGCGCGATCCGTTTGATGAATCCGAACTCGACGCCACCCAACAAGAGCAAATCGAATCCCTGCGCGTGGCCGCAGCTGCTGCCCGACTCGGCAGTCGCGTGGAAGTCACCCCGGTGAGAAACTCAGAGCTTGTTTATCTGAGTGTGACGGGGTTTGATCCTGGCTTTGTGGCCCGCATGGCCAATGCCATTGCCGATGAGTATGTGCGCTCGAACATGCAACGGCGGATGGATGCCGGCGCAGAAGCGCGGGTGTTCTTAGAAGACCAGCTGGCGGATATGCGGATTGCCTTAGAGCGCGCTGACCAAAACCTCATGGATTTTGCCAAACAGTCCAACATTGCTGATTTGGATGAGCGAGAGCAAATGGCGCTCACGGCCCTGCGTCGCTTAAGCGATCGCCAAAGCGAGATTCAGACTGAGTTGGTGCAATTGCAAACCTGGAAAGAACTGATTGAGCAAGGCCGCATTGAAACCTTAGAGCCTGTGGTCGATAGCCCCGTGATCTTGGACTTGGAGCGGCGTTTGTTAGATGCGCGCTCACAATATGTCACCTTGTCTGAGCGTTTCTTAGACAGCTATCCCGATGTTCAAGAGGTATTGAGTCGCATTGATGGGCTGGAAGCAGAGATTCGGGCGCAACGTGAAGTGATCATCAGCAATATCGTGGGCCGCTTTGAAAACTTGACGGCGCAAGAGCAAGGCTTGCAAGAGGCCATTGGGCGGGCTGAGGCGCAGATCTTGGCACTGAATGAGCGGGCGGTGCAGTACAACATCTTGCAACGTGAATTCGAAACCAGCCGCGAGCTCTACGATGGCTTGCTCCAGCGCATGAAAGAAATTGGCGTGGCCGCCGGTGTGCAAGAGAACAATATCTCTATCATTGATCGCGCTCGGCCACCTTGGGGGCCGTTTAAGCCTAACCTGTTGAGAAACCTCGCCTTGGCCATTGTGCTGGGCCTGATGGCGGGCGGTGGCTTGGCCTTCTTACTTGAATTCTTAGACGGCTCCATCCGTCGGGTCGAAGACATTGAAAGAATTGTTGACCGACCCGTACTCGGGGTCATCCCACTGATCAAATCCGCAGCCGACCGTTCGAGCTTGTTGCCGTTTGATCTGGGCCGCAACAATGAACCGGCCGGCCTGCCTGCTGGCAGTGCCGAGGCCAATGTCACCACCGACGACGATGATGAGCTAGACCCCAAAGATTTGAAGTCAATCGAAGAGGCGACCGTGGCGATGCTCTCTGCCATGAAACCCTCCTCCTCGGTGGCCGAGAGTGTTCGCTCGCTTCGGACCAGTTTGAACTTCGCCACCGCCGAGGGCATGCCGCAGGTCTTGATGTTCACCTCAGCCAGCATGTCAGAGGGCAAGACCACCTGTGCCATTAACCTTGCGACCGTGATGGCGCAAAGTGGCTCAAAAGTCTTATTGATTGATGGGGATTTGAGGAAGCCTCGGGTACACAAAGAGTTTGGCATCGACAAAATGCCCGGCCTGACCGATCAGATCACCCACTTTAGTTTGGAGGCCTTGGACCAGCTGCCGATTGTTGACACTGACATTCCAGGCCTGTCCGTGATGCCCGCCGGCTCACCGACCCCCAACCCAGCTGACATGTTGACCTCCACGCGCTTAACGCGCATCTTGGAGGAGTTGCGGGGCCGCTTTGACCACATCATTATTGACGCCTCACCCATCTTAGGCCTGGCCGATGCCTTGATTTTGGCGCGCCAAACCGAGGGGCTGATCTTCGTGACCCGCTCTGGCCAAACCGGGAAAGACA
>JALQZL010000125.1 GCA_023258355.1 Wenzhouxiangellaceae bacterium
ATATTGTACGGGGGATAGTTACCGCTGGTATCTGCGCGCGCCGCGCTTGTGAGCAAATCAGCCAATCGATCGAAACCAATCGCCGAACGATACAGGGGGGTTAAATCAAATGTTGTCATCGCTTATTCTCCTTTGAAGCAATAAGTTTTAAGTAGAAGAGCCCAATCGGCACTCCTCAAGACAACAGTTGGGGACTTGGGTCATCCTTTTCAAGGCCAGCGCTAAGAAATACCCCCTGCTGTGAGCTTGAGTGGGTCCAGTAAGCCTACCAATTCATCCCGCGATAAATCAGTCATCTCCTCAGCGACCTCTAAAATTGGCCGGCCCTCCTGATAGGCCCGCTTAGCACAGGCGGCGCCCAGCTCGTAGCCAATCACTCGGTTGAGCGCCGTGACGAGTATAGGATTTCGATCGAGCGCGCTGTTGATAATATCTTCTCTCACGGTAAAACCTGAAATGGCCTTGTCCGCTAACTGTCGGCTGGCCTGACTCAACAGCTCGATGCTCTCGAGGATCGTTGCGCCAACTAACGGCAGCATCACATTGAGTTGGAAGTTACCTGACTGGCCAGCCACGGTAATGGTCGTGTCATTGCCGATGACACGCGCTGCCACCATACAGACTGCCTCTGGAATCACTGGATTTACCTTGCCCGGCATAATTGAACTACCAGGCTGTAGCGGCGTGAGCTCGATTTCACCGAGGCCAGCCAGGGGACCGGAATTCATCCATCTCAAATCATTCGCAATTTTCATGAGCGACACCGCCAAGGTTTTGAGTTGACCAGATAATTCCACTACGGCATCCTGACTTGAAATCCCCTCGAACTTATTGGCAGCTGAAGAAAACTCAAAACCTGTTTCTCTGGCCAATGCTTCACATACCTGCTCTCCAAACTCTGGGTGGGCATTGATCCCAGTGCCAACTGCAGTACCACCCTGAGGCAACTGCCTGACCCGTTCGAGTGCACTGGACAGTCTTTGCATGGCGCTATCAATTTGGGTGGCCCATGTGCCCAGCTCTTGACCAAATGTCAGTGGCATGGCATCCATCAGGTGGGTCCTGCCTGTTTTCACCACACTGTTCAGCTCCTCAGCGCGCGCCATTAACTTGCCATGGAGATGGTTGAGTGCTGGCAACAACGATTCGGCAGTGGCAAGACATGCACTGACCTGTATTGTTGTTGGAATGACATCATTGGAGCTTTGGCTCATGTTGACATGATCATTCGGGTGGACTTCAACGCCGTTATCCATCTGACTGACTAAAGCAGCGATCACCTCATTTGCGTTCATGTTTGAGCTGGTACCAGAGCCTGTTTGATAAACATCCACAGGAAAATGATCATCGACTTGGCCCGTGATCACTTGATCCGCCGCTGCTTCGATTGCTGCACCAATACCAGCCTCCATAAGCTCAAGTCTGACATTGGCATTTGCACACGCTTTTTTAACCAGACCCAAAGATCGAATAAATGTCCGTGGCATGCGCTTGCCGCTGATCGGAAAATTATCGACCGCTCGTTGTGTCTGTGCACCCCAAAGGGCATCGCCTGGTACTTCAAGCTCACCCATGCTATCTCGTTCTATGCGAAACTCAGCCATTGTTTTTCTCCAATCCCTTGATTCAGCGTTGAGCCACTAAGTATGCAATCCAGCCAGCATCTGCTTCACCATGCGACTGACGGGTATAAACACCATCGCCTTCACCACTGTCTTCATCGGTACCCTCCCAATAGACACCGACATCTCTAAAGCCAGCCTCTCGTAATAACTCCTGAATCTCAGGCAGACACCACAAGCGCCAGTGGTATTCAAAAGCACGCCTCATTACCGAACCATCTGGAAACTCAAAATGAATTTGGCAGATGGTATCGTGGGTGATTGGATCGAAGGAATGTTGATCCCATACATAAGTGAAATCATCATACTCGGTGCTTTCTTCCAACTCACGATGCGCTTCAAAGCCACCGAATGAGTCCAAGATCAAAACACCATCATCTACCAGGTTTTTATGACAGTGCTCAAAGTAGCCTCGTAGCGCATCACGTGTCTTAAAAAGGTAATAGCTGAAATTCATGGCAATGATGGCGTCTGCTTTTGGCTCGTCAACTGACATGACATCAGCATGAATCAATTGAATTCGACTCTGCTGTTCCGGATTAAGCGCTTTGTAATGATGATCTCGACCCCATTCAAGCACTTCTTGATCCAGATCAATAGCAACTGCATGGTGATGAGGATTGGCTCGGATCCACGCACACGCCGTATTGGCTGTTCCACAAAAGTCTTCTCTTAGAAGGGATAGCGAGCGGCCTGTTAGAGATCGAAATGTCTCAGCGACGAATTCAAGCTCAGCTTCTGTATTTTGCACACTGGCTTCATACAACAGGTGCCTGTCTGCCCTATCAGCCATCGTGCCCTGGCTTTGGTGAGTGTGTTTCATGATTTCAGACTCTTTAATTATTTACTTTGGAGGAGCGGACTGCAAAACAGGCCATGCCGAACGCAGATACATCGACATTGAAATCAATGTCAGAACAGCGGCCACAACAAGCAGCGCATGGCCAATCGTCAAAATAGGCAGCCCAAACAGGGGCTCGCGGTAAAGGCAAAACCCGATCGCCACCAATTGAGCAACCGTCTTTAATTTGCCAATATTCATCACGCTCACGCGTCCACCCTCGCCGAGTTGTGCCATCCATTCTCGAAGGGCAGATACTGTAATTTCTCGCCCAATAATGATCGCTCCAGACAGAGCGATCAGAATACTTGGTGTCGCCTGAATAATTAATACCAAGGCGACCGCCACCATTAGCTTGTCAGCGACAGGATCGAGAAAGGCGCCTAATCTTGACGACATTGAAAACCGTCGCGCAATCCAACCATCTGCCCAGTCGGTAACTGCAGCTAAAACAAACACTGCCACCGTCAGTTTATTCGACTCTGACCACGGCAGGTAAAACGCCACCACCAATACTGGGATCATGACGATCCGCAACAAAGTCAGCATGGTTGGTATGGTGACTTGCAAGGCCGAACTCCCTTTAAATTCCGATCACTAGATCATTATAAAGTGGAAATAAATCACAATCTGGCACATTGGGTGCTTTTATCGACATCAACCTAACCCCAATGTATCTGACCCTGGGTTAAAAACCGCATGGATCCGCTCAGCCAAAGACTGAGAAATGCCCTCTATGCGTCGCAAATCATCAATACTGGCATTTGCTAAGCCCTCTTGCCCACCAAAATGCTGCAACAACCGTTGCCTTTTGACCGCTCCAATGCCAGCAATATCGTCAAGAACAGAATGGTGGGCTTTTTGCTGTCGACGCCTGCGGTGCCCGGACACTGCAAACCGATGCGCCTCATCCCTAATCTGTTGGATCACATGAGAGGCAGGATGGTGCGGACCTGGGATCACCTCTCGGTCACCCATAATAAGACGCTCATGACCGCTTCGGCGAGAGGGGCCCTTTGCCACACCTATGATATTGATCGCATCAAGGCCTAGTTCTGCCATGACTTGCTCGGCCCTTCTTAACTGGCCAATGCCACCATCGACAATTATCAAGTCTGGAAGCACGTGGTCTTCCTTAAGAGCACGCTGATATCGCCGTTGGATCACTTGAGCCATGGCGGCATAATCGTCACCGGGCTTTATTCCTTCGATGCCATACAACCGATAACTTCTTTTCAAAGCACCCTCGATACCAAACACCACACAAGAGCCCATTGTGTTTTGTCCTTGAGCGTGGCTGATATCAAAGCACTCCATACGCTCAGGCGGCTCGGGAAGTCCCAGCAATTCAGCCAAGGCGGCCAATGCACGTCCCCACTGATCACGCTCAGCCAACCGACGTCGCAGTGCATCCTTTGCATTTTCATTGGCCATGTGAAGCCATTTTGCTCGCTCACCTCGTACACGCCATTTCACCTCAACAGGCCCAGACCGTCGTTCAGTCAACACACGGGTAAGGATGTCAGATTCGCTGGGAGCGATGGCCACAATCAAGCTCCGCGGTGGTCGGTGATCTTGATAGAACTGGCCCAAGAAAGCATCGATTAGATCCGAGTCGGAATGTTCACTGTCCGCATTCTTCGGAAATAAGGATCGCCCACCCACATTTCTACCATTTCGAAACGAGATTACATGAAAGCAAACAGCGCCGCCCTGTCGCGCTGCGCCAATCACATCGACATCATGTTGTTGCCCAATCACATACTGTTG
>JALQZL010000126.1:0-3939 GCA_023258355.1 Wenzhouxiangellaceae bacterium
GCAGTGCTTGGGCCAGTGCCTCAGCCTCAATCCGCATCGAGGCTTATCGTCGCCACAGTTTCTGGGTGTTGAAGCGATTTTCGGTGCCTTGGCGCATGCGCTGGAGGTTGCTTCGATGGGTAAAGACAATCAAGCCAGCCACCGCCACGGCAAAAATGGCCAAGTCAGTCGGCAAGGGCTCAGGCCCGAAATAAATCATCGAAGGCACCAACACCAACCCAGTCAAGATGGTCGAAAAGCCGACATAACCGGTGGCCAATAAGGTCACCAGCCAAGTGATCAGCATCGGCAAGATACAGCCGGGCGCCAAGACCAACACGGCCCCCACCGCCGTGCCTGCGCCTTTGCCCCCCCGAAAACCAAAATACAGCGGCCAGATGTGACCCAGAATGGCAGCAAACCCAGCGACCACCCCGGCGGTCAGTGCCGCTTGATCGACCCACCCGGCGTGCGTGAGCACCATGGGCAAGCCAGCCGCCGCCAAGACCCCTTTGCCGATGTCAATCACCACCACCCCCAGAGCAAACCGCCAGCCTTTGGTGCGAAAAGCATTTGTCCCACCGGCATTACCAGAACCCATGGCGCGAATGTCAACATTCGAAAATCGCCCGAGCACCAACGCGCCTGAGATCGACCCGAGTAAGTAGCCTGCCACCAAAGGCACACCCCAGACCCAAAAGACCCCATCAAGGCCCATCATGACAAGCTCTCCGGCGCACGCCAAGGCTGTAGGCCCACGACCAAGCAGCCTGGGCCTGCGTGGGCACCGACGGCCGGGCTGGCTTGCTCAACCCAACAGGCATCCACATTGGGGTGGGCTTGAAGCAAACGCTCTCTTAAGCGTTTGGCATCTGCCTCGGCGTTGTTGTGGCTGATGATCACCCGATAGGTTTGGTCTTTTTTCATGCGCTTGAGCAAGAAACGCGCGTATCTGTCGAGCGCCTGAGGCCCAGCCCGCAGGACACTTTTGGGTTTCAGTAACCCACCTTGCGTGGTCAAGATCAGGTCAATGCCCAAGCGCTTGGACAGTGTTTCCATCCAGGGCTTGACCCGACCACCTCTCACACCCCAGCTCAGATCACGCACCCAGGCAAAGGTCGAGACGTGTCCGCGCATTTCTTTGAGCTTACTGATAATGGCCGTTGTCTCCCACCCTTTGGCGGCCGCCTCGGCGGCGAACAACACCAGCAATGCCTGTCCACAAGCGGCCGTCTCGGTATCAAACACTTGGATTTGGTCTGGGTGGTGGCGCGAGGCTGTCTTGGCTGCTTGCAAGGTGCCACTCAATTTCCCAGAGACTTGCATGGCCAACACATGAAGACCGTGCGAGGTGAGTAAATCAAACTGACGGGTAAAGGCCGATGGGGGTGGCTGGGAGGTTTGTGGTTTGATGTTTGAGTTGGCCACCCGCGCATAAAACTCTTGCGGTGTGATGGTGAGTTTGTCTAAAAATTCCTCATCGCCAAAATTCAGTCTCACCGGCACCACATGAATGCCCAAGCGTTCAATTTCTTCTGCGGGCAAGTCTGCGGCTGAATCGGTCACAATCGCGACCTGACCTTGCTGGTTCATCAGCGCATGTTGTCGGGTCATGTCATCGGCTTTTTGTTGGCGAATGTCGCCATACTGACCACAAATCCGAAACACATCCCCCGGCGAGTCGGTGTGGATGTGGATTCTGGCACGCTTTAGGCTACCGGCGACCACCAAAGAACTGGCATCCAATGCTTCTAACTCGGCACGCAAGGCGGCCATGTCCATGTCTTGTCCCTCGACCAGACACTCGGTACAAAATCGGTGCGTCTCAGGCGCTTGTCCATGAACCGAGTGGGCTTCAGTCGACGGTTGCGGCGCGGTTTTCATTTCGGGTAGCTGCGGGACTTTGCCCGAGCGGGTGAATTGCCAGATCCCTTCCAAGAAATCGACAAAGCCTTGCCCACCGGCATCGACCACGCCCGCTTCTTTTAAAGCCGCCAACTGCTTGGGGGTGTCGGCCAGTGATTTTTTCGCACGTTTGAGTCCTCGCCCAATCAGTTCTCTGAGATCCTCCACGCCTTGGTTGGCCAGATCACTCAACTCATTGGCAAAATCCTCTAGCACCGTGGGCAAGGTGCCAGGCACCGGCTCAGACATCGCTCCCCACGCCGACTTGGCAGCGGCCACAGAGACTTTGGCAAGCCGTGGGGCATCCAATACTTGATAGGTTTGCGCGCTCTCGGAGAGCCCTTGAAAATATTGGGCCATGATCGCACCCGAATTCCCTCTGGCCCCATCGAGGGCGGCTTGGGCAATGCGGTCGAGTAACTCAGGCAAATTGTGCGGCGTGCCTGACAGCACACTTCGAATCTCAGACAGCGTAAAGGCGAGGTTGGTGCCCGTGTCGCCATCGGGGACAGGGAAGACATTGATCTTGTTAATGTGGTCTCGGTGTTTGAGCACATTGGCAATGCCCGCCAAGATCGCACTTTGCAATCGAGGCGCATCGATGTGTGTAATGACTTCGTTATGGGACATGGTGTTGTCGGGTGCTCTCGTTATTTAGGTGTTGAGTCTTTTCTTCTTATTCGTTGTTTCAGGTTGTGCTTAAGGCAAGCGTGGGTCTTTAGTGTGCTCAGTCGTTAGTTTGGGCCTTTGGCAGCCTGGCTCATGAGGCTTGTGATCGCGCCAGCATCAAAGGGCCATTGAATCATCTCGCCCGATTGGGGGTTTTCTACGACTGGAATGCAATGGCCAAAGCGGCGAATCAGCTCGAGATCTCGCTCGATGTTGATCGCTTCAAAGCCGCAGCCTGCGGCGTGAAGTAAAGCCTCGGCCTCAACGCAGAGACCGCAATCTGGACGTGTGTAGAGATGCAATGTCATGGGGAGGTATTGTGCCTGAATCTCGATTGTCTGTGAATCGCTAACGCCGATCCCTCAGACACCCCTAATCATGGGGGACGGCAGGGAGATATTATAAATTTATATGAGGAAATATCACCAAGTCACTGATGGCATTGGCAAAAGGCGAAAAGTTCCAAGAAATTGGTTTCAAGGGGTTAAATTTCTGTAATAAAACACTGATAATATGCTTGCGATTTAGGTGCGATTGCCTCGTGTAATCGTTTGTGTTGCATTCCATTTTCTGGAGTCCAAAATGTTAAAACTACGCAGTTTACTGGTGTTGCTCACGCTTTCTGTGTTGCTCGCCAGCCAGGCTATGGCGCAGATCACTTCATCGAACCTTCGTGGTCAGGTGGTGAGCTCAGATGGTTCTGCCATCTCGGGTGCGTCTGTTGAAATCCTTCACGTGCCTTCTAGCACCGTGGCCCGGACGAGCACCAGTGCGACTGGTCAGTTCTTCCAATCAGGTCTACGTGTTGGTGGCCCTTACCAGCTGACTGTCTCTGGTTCAGGTTACGAAACCACCATTTTCGAAAACCTCTACCTTGAGCCAGGCACGCAAGATCCTGTCCGTGTTGAACTGGCAGGCATCGGCGAAGTCTCTGACCGTTTGATGGTCACAGGAACCCGTATGGTTGAGGCAGCAGAGCTCAACAGTGGTGTTGGTTCCGTCTACAGTGCGCAAGACATTCGCAATGCCCCAGGCAATGACCGTGACTTGATTGGCGTGTTGTTGCAAGACCCTCTGGCCACATCCAGTGGCACTGGCCAATTGTCAGTTGCTGGTGTGAACCCACGCTTCAACGGCTTGGCGATTGATGGTGCTTTGCAGCAAGATGACTTCGGCTTGAGCGATAACACATACGCAACAGCTCGCTCTCCTATCAACATTGATACCGTTGAGTCGATCTCTTTGGTTGCCTCTGACTACTCTGTCCAAGCTTCTGGCTTCACTGGCGGTTTGGTCAACGTGGTCACCCGTTCAGGCACCAACGATTGGGAAGGCAACTTCTACTACGCCATGAAAAACGACTCCATGAGAGGCGATGAGTACGGT
>JALQZL010000126.1:3949-4224 GCA_023258355.1 Wenzhouxiangellaceae bacterium
TAACCGCACTTTTGATGCGGGTGAAGTTGACGAGAAAGAGTATGGTTTTGTGGTCGCCGGTCCGGTCATCAAAGACCAACTGTTTGTGTTGCTCTCATATGATGAGTACGACACAGGCTCACCTTATGACTTCTCAAACTCCGACGCTGTCAATGGCCGCGAAGCAGGTTTCTATGACGCTTTGGGTGCCGTGATCAGCGATGTCTACGGCTTCAACCCACTGGGTCGTTCTGTCTCTGGCAACATCCCAGAAACCTCAGAGCGGACTTTGGCCA
>JALQZL010000127.1 GCA_023258355.1 Wenzhouxiangellaceae bacterium
ATTTGCTGTTTGATCAGAGCAAGACTCAAAATAACCTCGATATTGCTGCCTTACCTATGGATCAGAGCTCGTTGACTTTGGTCGGTGTGGTGCTCGGGCTTTCAGAGGAACAGGGGTTCGCCATCATTCGAGGTTCGGGTCGCAAGGACGAGGTGTATCGGCTGAATGATACATTGCCCGATGGCCGGATGTTAAGTCAGCTCAGTCGAGATCGTGTTGTGTTGAGCAGAGCGGGTCGCCGCGAAGTGCTGATGTTATCTGATCGGCAGGCAACACAGAACACTGTTAGGTCGAGTGATAATGAGAGACCCAAGTCCGAAGGACTTGGTCATCAGTTGTTACAAGCGCAGGGTGCGGCAGGCATCGGGATTGCCTCGCTGGGGTCTATTCGTTCACAGATCTTGGGTAGTGCGAGCAATCAAATGGTGGGCGACGTCCAGCTGATTCCAGTGAGTTCGGGTGGGGTTCGGCTCAGGCCCAGTCGCGAGGCCACTTGGTTTGCGGCAGCTGGCTTACAAGCGGGTGATGTGTTGATGGCCGTCAATGGACAGCCCGTGAGTTCAGTGATTCAATCGTCAGCTGACCTGGAATCTTGGGTAGGCCGTGTCGCGCAAGGCGAACGGATTTCATTGACAATTCAACGAGGCAGTCAATCGGTGACGCTTCAGCCGTCACTGCAGTCAATGCAAGACTTAATCAAAGAGAGGATGCAGCAGTGAGTATTGGTCTCAGCAATCGTTTTTTTGGGCACAAAGTGGCCAGCTTGGCATTCGCCGCCATTTTGGGGCTTGTCAACACCGGGTGGAGCCAATCGAATCCGGGACACATTCTGAATTTTACGGATGCCGATATTCGCACTGTCATTAGTGCAGTTGCTGATATGACTGGACGCACCATGGTGATCGACCCGCAGGTCGCCGGGCAAGTCAGCATTGTGTCAAGTGAGCCGCTTGATCAGGAGGCACTTTACGAGGTCTTTTTGTCGGTCTTGTCAGTGCATGGATTCAGCGCCGTCACTGATGATGGAATCACACGGATTCTGCCCGATGCGGAGGCATGGCGAGATGGACGCACACCTTTTGGTGAGGTTGCCAGTTTTGCTGATGAGCCAGTGACGCGAGTTTTGATGATGGAGCATGTTCGGGCACGCGAGGTCGTTGAATTGCTAAGAGCGCTGGTTCCCCAGTCGGCCTTCTTGGCACATTATGAACCTGCTAATTTAGTCATTATTTCAGACCGTGAAGCCAGTGTGCGACGGATCGAGTCCATTGTGAATCGGCTTGATGCGGAGAGTAATCATGAACTTGAGGCGATTCGACTGAGTCATGCAGATGCCGCAGAAGTGGTGGAGCTGATCTCTCGTCTTTATCCCAATGCGAGTGAGGAACAGGCCGTGGCCGATCAGCGGACCAATACAGTGGTTCTGTCGGGCGATCCATCGCGACGACTCAGATTGAGGGCGCTTATCACCCATCTCGATACGCCTTTGTCTTCAGACGGAGGAACGCAGGTGATCTACTTGCGATATGCCACCGCTAAAGACTTGGTTGAGGTGCTGGAATCTATGATCCCAGGTGCTGATGAGTCATCTGGCGTGTCCGCTCGCATACGGGCGCATGAGCCAACCAATGCCTTGGTGATCACATCAACGCCTTCATTATTTCGGACCATCGAGTCTGTGGTGAAGCAATTGGATATCCGCAGAGCGCAGGTGCAAGTTGAAGCCATCATCGCTGAGGTGGCGGTGGATACCTCCCAAGAATTGGGTATTCAATGGCAGGCTTTTTCGTCTGGCGAGAGTGGGTTGTTCGGTGGCACCAATTTTCAGACTGGTGGGAATAATATTCTGACGCTCAGTGGTGCAGCGGGTCAGGCAGGCGAGTCTGCACAGCTTGTCTTGCCAGGTCAGGGCCTCAATGTCGGGTATGTTCGCGGTCGCTCCAGCTTACTGGGATTGGAGATTCTTGAAATTGGGGCGCTCGCCCGCGCTTTGAGCCAAGATGCCAATACCAATGTGTTATCAACACCTTCTATCGTCACCATGGATAACCATCCAGCCAACATCAATGTGGGCCAAGAAGTGCCCTTCATTTCAGGCAGTTTTTCAGGGCAAGGGGTGACCACCACAGATGGACAAATCAACCCCTTTCAGACGATCGAGCGAAAAGAGATTGGGATTAAGCTAAATGTCACCCCGCACATTAATGAGGGTGATCAGGTCATGCTGGCTATTGAGCAGGAAGTCTCTACATTGGCACCATCCGTGGGTGCCGTTGATCTAATCACCAATAAGCGGACAATCTCAACACGTGTCATGGTGCCTGATGGCGCCATATTGGTGTTGGGAGGCTTGACGACCGAAGATGTCCAAGAGCGATTAGAGGCAGTGCCAGGATTAGGGCGATTGCCTTTGTTAGGAGAGCTCTTTAAGTATCGAAGCAACAAAAATGTGAAGAGAAATTTGATGGTCTTTATTCGCCCGACAATTTTGCATGACCAAACAACCATGGATGAAATCACGGGTCGAAAATATTCCAGTATTCGAGAGGCTCAATTGCAAAGCATCGAGCGTGCTCAGATCTTAAGTCCTGCTAAACAAGCACCTGTCCTTCCAGAACTTGAGCAGTTCTTGCAGCAAACGAGACCCAATGACAACTGATTTTCTGCCCAGCTACCGATTTGCGAAACGACGAGGCGTCACCGTCGTTGTGGATCCGGATGGTCAACCGAGCCTCGTCGTTCGTACGCCTGTCGATGCAATGGCCGTGCAGGAGGTGATGCGCCGTATTCCCGCGCCTAAAGAAATTAAAAAAATGCCCCCTGCTGAATATGATCAACTGTTGACTGGCCTGTACGAATCAGGTGAGGACGCAGCGCAGCAGGTGGTTGAAGATCTCGGAGACGATTTGGATTTAGCCGCCTTGGCAGATGATCTGCCCGAATCCTCTGATCTACTTGAAAGCGAAGATGATGCGCCGATCATCCGTTTAATTAATGGAATATTGACTCAGGCGTTGAAAGCAAATGCGTCTGATATTCATTTTGAACCTTTTGAAAATCGTCTCGTCATTCGATTTCGTGTGGACGGCGTTCTTCATGAGGTGATGTCACCCGCCAGAGCGTTGGCCAGCTTGATCATTTCCCGACTGAAAGTCATGGCTGAGTTGGATATTGCAGAAAAAAGGGTGCCACAGGATGGCCGAATTGGATTGAGAATCGGGGGGCGTGCCATTGATGTGCGCGTATCGACGCTACCATCGAGTCATGGTGAGCGCGTTGTTCTTCGTCTTTTAGACCAGCAAGCAGGCAAGCTCGAGCTAGCGCAGTTGGGTATGTCGCAAGATGACCGCACTCGAATGAGTGGCCTGCTCGCCAGGCCGCATGGCATTATCTTGGTGACCGGCCCCACAGGTTCTGGTAAGTCTACAACACTCTATGCCTCTATCTTGCAGCTGAACGACCACACCAGAAACATTATGACCGTCGAGGATCCAATTGAATATGACCTAGATGGCGTGGGGCAGACCCAAGTGAATCCGAAAGTTGATCTCACTTTTGCCAGAGGTCTTCGTGCCATTCTGCGCCAAGACCCGGATGTTGTGATGGTTGGAGAAATCAGAGACGTTGAGACTGCGAGAATGGCAGTGCAGGCATCTTTGACCGGGCATCTTGTGTTGACCACATTGCATACCAATACAGCAGTAGGCGCTATTACGCGTTTGGTGGATATGGGGATTGAGCCCTTTTTATTAGCTTCAAGCTTGATTGGGGTGGTTGCACAACGGCTTGTGCGGGTCGTGGAGCCTGATCAATGCGAGCGCGTAGCCGTGCATGCCTCTTCCTTGGGGTTACCATCGGATCAGATTGTTGAGGGTTATCAACCACGGGCTGATCTGCCCTCAGGTAAAACCGGATATCGCGGGCGCACAGGGATCTATGAGGTGGTGGGTATCACAGACGCTATGCAACAAGCGATCCATGAGCAAAGGGGTGAGCATGTCCTCGAAAAAATTGTGCGTGAGCATTACCCATCAATGACCCAAGATGGTTGGCAAAAAGTGTCAGCAGGGGTGACATCGGCTCAAGAAGTTTTGCGTGTAACACGAAGTAGTTAGTTGACCAATCGATGGGTGCATTTGAATACAAAGCGTTAGATCCTCGCCAGCGGGTAAAGCGTGGAGTGGTAC
>JALQZL010000128.1 GCA_023258355.1 Wenzhouxiangellaceae bacterium
AGATCGTCATTGGTCTTAATATCAGATGTACGGGCCACGCCTGGCACATCTACATCAAGAAAGTAGTCCACAAAGTGAAAAGTCTTCATATCTGTGGTTTTGAAAAGGGCAGGCTGACCTTTCGGTTCTCAAACACTGGGGTGCTCGGCCATTCAGGAAGCTCAATATTGTGCTGATGGGGTGACTGAAAAAGACAGGCCAAGCCATGCAGTTTGGGGATGTAGGCCTTTGTTTCTCGGGGCAGAGATAGAGACTGCCAATCCGTCGGCCGGCTGGCTCGCTTGTTTCGTAAAATGGCGCGCCCAACCCTGCCTTGCCCGCCGTTATAGGCTGCCAAAGTCAGATTCCAATCACCATCAAAGCGCTGATTTAGCTGCTTCAAATAGCCAAGCGCTGCCCGTGTAGCGACATAAACATCGCGGCGACCATCGTACCAATCATTGATTTCAATACCATGGCTGCGAGCCGTTGAGGCGACAAACTGCCAAGTCCCCGCCGCTCTGCCATGAGAGTAGGCAAATGGATCATAAGCACTCTCGACAATCGGCAACAATGCCAATTCTCCGGGCAATTGCTGACGGTCTAATTCAGATACGATGTCGTATAGCCAAGGCCGCGCTCGCTCCATCACCCGTGCGATGTATTCGGGGCGCTCGCCAAACCAATTCTGCCAAGCTTGCGCTTCTGGAAAATCGTGACACTGGGCGAATTCAAACCGGTTGACCGCGCGTTGCCACAAATCAAATTGATCATCATTTGCACCCTTATCGGCCGTCGATGATTCTAGGACGGAGATGCGACGGACGGCCGATTCTATTCGAGAGAAGGGATCATCGAGATGCTGTCTGAGGTAATAGGGTGGTGGCGGGGTGAGCGCTTCCTCCTTGCCACCGTACCTAAGCTCTGCCAAGCTGGCACACCCACTGCCGAGCAATACCAAGCCAATAATGCTCAGATAGCGGAGAGTCGATTGATAGATCAATTTAATCACTGGCATCGCAATTGATTGATATTCCAAAATAGTGGGTCTCTGCCAAGGTAAGGCGCTACAATGAGGCCTGCAAGCCATCGTTGGCTTGCCCGCCCATTGTACTTCAGGACCCAAGATATTGTGACAAAACCCAACAAGGCTCAAATCACGCTAGATGTTGTGAGAGCCCATCTGATCGGCGCAGGTCGACCATTGACCCGTCGAGAACTCTCAGCGGATTTAGGGCTGACCAAAGCAGCCTCTGACAAAGTACTCAAACCTCTGCTGGCCTCACTTATTTCCTCAGGAGAAGTGATCAAAAATCGCCGTGGCGCTTACGGTATCTCAAAAGAAATGAATCTCATTCGAGGGCGGGTGAGTGCACATCGTGATGGCTTCGGGTTTGTGGTGCCTGATCAGGCAGGTCCTGATTTATTTTTATCACCCAAACAGATGCGCCAGGTCATGGATGGCGATGAAGTGATGGTCTCTGTAGCGCATGTTGATCGTCGAGGGCGTCTTGAGGGCGCAATCGTTGAGGTAGTCAAGCGGGCGCACTCTCAGGTAGTTGGCCGCCTGATGCTAGAAAGCGGAGTGGCGAGCGTAGTTCCCGACAACCCCAAGCTCACACAAGATATTGTGATCCCGCTGAATGAGACCGGTGGGGCCAGTCCAGGCCAAATTGTTGTGGCACGTCTTATCGAACAACCCACCTTGCATCGTCCAGCGGTCGGAACTGTTGTCTCTGTCTTAGGCGAAGCAGATGAGCCGGGCATAGCCACCGACATCGCCATTCATGCCTACGACTTGCCCTCAGAATTCCCGGATGAAGTAGAAGCGCAAGCAGCGCAATTTGGAACCAGCATTGATCAAGCGGTCGCCTCTAAAAGGAAGGATTTGAGAATGCTTCCATTGGTCACCATTGATGGGCCTGATGCCCGAGATTTTGACGATGCTGTCTTTGCAGAGCGTTTGTCCGAGGGTGGCTATCGTGTCTTGGTGTGCATTGCAGATGTTGCCGAGTATGTGGTGTCGCAATCACCGCTGGATGTGGAGGCGCAGCTTCGAGGTACCTCCGTTTATTTCCCAGATAGGGTGTTGCCAATGCTTCCTGAGACGCTCTCTAATGGGCTGTGCTCCTTGGTGCCTGATGAGGATAGGTTGTGCGTCACCTGCGATATGCGCTTGGATGAAAGCGGCAAAGTGAAATCAAGTCGATTTTATGAGGCTGTGATGCGTTCTCATGCGCGACTAACCTATGCCCAAGTCCAGCGCATGCTGGTGCACAATGATGAAACGCTCAATGAACGGTTTGCACATGTCCGGGGCCACCTAGACCCGCTGATGGCGGTCTACCAGACCTTGGCAAAACGTCGAGAGCGGCGAGGTGCCTTGGATTTTGAATCTCAGCAGGTTTATTTTGAATTTGCTGAAGATGGGCACGTGAGTGGCATCCGACGTCATGCAAGACATGATGCGCATCGTCTCATTGAGGAATTGATGATCGCCGCCAATGTGGAGGCTGCTCGGTTTGTGACACGCAAACATCTGCCCATGCTCTACCGAGTCCATGAGCCGCCACAGGAGAAGAAGCTAGAGGCTTTGGAATTATTTTTAAAGTCTGAAGGGATCCGAATGCGATGGGACGAGGTGCCTGAGCCCGCCCAGTTTGCTGCTATTCAAAAACGGCTGGCGGGGACGCCCAGTGAGCATTTGATTAATGCTGTCTTGTTGCGCTCGTTAAGTTTGGCTGTCTACTCACCTGAGAATGCTGGGCACTTTGGCTTGGCACTCCATGAATATGCACACTTTACTTCTCCGATCAGGCGTTATCCTGACCTGTTGTTACATCGAGCTATTAAACATATCTGTCGCCACAAGCCAGAAACAAAATTTCCCATTTCGGATGATCATATGGTCGAGCTTGGGAGACGTTGCTCTTGGACTGAACGACGGGCAGAAGAGGCTTCCCGCGATGTCGATGAGCGGCTCAAATGCCAATTCATGCAACGGCATCTCGGGGATGAATTTTCGGGTGTGATTACTGGGGTAACAGGGTTTGGCGTCTTCGTCGAATTGGTCGAGTTGGGTGTCAGTGGACTGATCCATATCACCTCATTGCCAGAGGATTATTACGACTTTGATCCAGAGACCCATCGTCTGATTGGCAAGCGAAAAGGGCAAATATTCCAGCTGGCTTCGCGGGTTCAAGTGAAAGTGGCCGGTGTGAGCATTGCGGAGCGAAAAATCGACTTCGAGTGGGTTGACAATGAAACGTGAACTGTTAGGCGGTATTAACGTTGTTGGTGCACTGCTTGATCATGCCCCAGAGAGAATCATTCGTCTGTGGATCAAACAGGGCAATCCACGGTTGGCCCAGTTGGCTGAACAAGCAAAGTCCTTAGGTGTTGCCCTCGAGTTGACCGGTGATCTGGCCTTATCTAAGCAATTGCCTAACGTGCAACATCAAGGCGTGATCGCCGAGATCCGACCAAAAGCCGCCTTGGATCAAAATGACATGGTGCAATTGATCCAAAGCACACCCAATCCCCTAGTGCTTGTTCTTGACGGCGTTCAAGATCCCCAAAATTTGGGGGCATGCTTGCGTTCAGCCGCTGCCGCTGGGGCCACTTGTGTTGTGATTCCCAAAGACAAGTCAGCAGAGTTGACGCCCACTGCACGAAAGGCATCTGCAGGCGCCTCTGAGTGGTTTCCTGTGGTGATGGTGACCAACCTAGCGCGTGCCCTAGATGAGCTGAAAACCCTGGGCGTGTGGGTCGTGGGCCTGGATATGGCCCCCGATAGTTCTCTTTTCTCGCCTGATTTGGATGCGTGGTTTACTGGGCCAACGGCACTTGTCATGGGAGGTGAGGGCAGTGGCCTAAGGCAGCTGACTGCCAAGAAATGTGATCGTTTGGCATCGATCCCCATGCCCGGCAGCATGGAGAGCTTAAATGTCTCAGCGGCGGCCTCGGTGGCGCTGTTTGCCGCTGTCAGAGCGCGCTTGGCGGCTTCGCTGACCCCTTGAGCTGGACCGGTCGGCCACCAAAGTCAGTTCTGAGCCTGTGGCGGGCAAGCCCGCATCTTCGCGCAGGATCTGATGG
>JALQZL010000129.1 GCA_023258355.1 Wenzhouxiangellaceae bacterium
CGCCTCGGGCATCTCTGTCTATCCCCGCCGCACTATCCGTCTGGTCTACCTTATTGAATACTCTAAGGGTGGGGACATCAGCTGCGCCAATGTCACTCAGCACATCCTCAACCACCGCTTGATAAGTGGCTCTTTCAGGGTCTGAAAGATCAATTACATGCAAAATCAAATCAGCCTGCGCAGTCTCTTCCAAAGTAGAGCGAAACGCCGCAATCAGCTCGTGGGGCAGGTCTCTTATGAAACCGACGGTATCACTGAGTAATACCTCCGATCCCGCCGATCCTCGCAAGCGGCGAACGGTTGGATCAAGCGTCGCGAATAATTGGTCTTTCTCAATGACTTCAGACTCAGTCAGTCGGTTGAATAGCGTTGACTTTCCTGCGTTGGTATACCCCACTAAGGCAACCACGGGCGTCTTAGACCGAGCCCGCGCCCGCCGCCCTTGTGCGCGACGTTTTTCAACACGCGCCAATCGAGCCGTGAGTTGCCGTATTCGCTGCGCCACCAAGCGTCTGTCGGTTTCAAGCTGAGTTTCCCCAGGGCCACGCATGCCGATCCCCCCTCGCTGACGTTCCAAGTGTGTCCAGCCCCGGATGAGTCGTGTGGACAGATGACGGAGCTGGGCAAGCTCAACTTGCAACTGGCCCTCATGTGACTGGGCTCTCTGAGCGAAAATATCCAGAATCAGGGTGGTTCTGTCCAACACAGGATGCTTCAATGCATTGGTTAAGTTACGCTCTTGGATCGCACTCAATTGGCCATTCACCAAAACGAGGCCAGCTTGGGTTTCTTCCAACAGGGCGGCCAACTCTTCCACCTTGCCAGAACCCACGAGGGTGCCTGGATCTGGGCGATGCCGGCTCGCACCCAGCTCGCCTGCGACTACCAAACCGGCCGATTCAGCTAGGCACTTAAATTCGAGCTTGGCCTCTGGACTCATTGTGGCCCCTAGCTCGGGATGCAAAATCACACAACGCTGATTGGATGCCTGCAAAGCATCCTGCTCTACACCCTTAAAAATGCGACTTACTCCTCTGGCTCAGAATCACCATAATTGACATTACGCGCTGGCACGATGGTTGAGATCGCATGTTTATAAATCATTTGACTGACGGTATTTTTCAACAAGATCACAAAGCTATCAAATGATTCAATTTGACCTTGAAGTTTGATACCACTCACTAAATAAATGGACACCGGTACCTTCTCCCGGCGCAAGACGTTAAGAAATGGATCCTGTAACGACTGGCCCTTTGACATGCTTTTCTTTCTCCTTTTCCTATGAGGTCATTTGTGGGCGCTCACCTGCCCCCGTTTTTTCTATCCATCTGACCACAGAATGACGCATTTGTTCGACCATCTGTGGACTTTGAGCATCATACCAAAGCGTCTGCGAAAGTTTCCTGAGGGCCGTCAGTTGGCGTTTGGCCAGCTGCCTGGTAGCAGCACACACCGAGGCACGAAGTGTATCTAGATCACCCTGTGGGCTTAATAAATGCTGCCAGGTCTGGCGATAGCCAATGCTCTTCATGGCCCCATGCGATTGAGTGAGGTTAGGGCGTCTCATCAGGCACCTGACCTCATCCATAAATCCCCTCTTTAACATGTCATCAAAGCGTTGTTCAATTCGTTGATGGAGAACTGATCGGTCAGCTGGCGTGATCACTGCTCGAAAGCTAAGGTACTTTGGTTGCCGATTATGGGTCATCAAATCGCTGGGCACAGCGCCAGTCAACCGATGAATTTCAAGCGCTCGCTGAATTCTTTGCGCGTCGGACGGCAGAATCTTCTGGGCTGACTTGGGATCGATGGCCTGAAGTTGACGGTGCAAGCCCGACCACCCGATTGTCTCAGCTTGTTCTCTGAGTGCTTGCCGAATGGCGGGGTCAGCACTCGGTAGCTCATCCAAGCCATACAAAAGCGCCTGCAGGTACAAAGGCGTACCTCCCACCAAGACAGGCCAAAGCCCTTGACGGTACGACTGCTCAATCACCTGACTGGCCTCAGACACAAAGTCGGACACGGAGTAGCTTTCCTCAGGGTCTCGAATGTCTATCAGGGCATGTGGATATTTCGCCAGCATCTCAGCGTCGGGTTTGGCGGTACCAACATCCATGCCCCGGTAGACTTGCTGTGAGTCGGCATTGATCAAGCGAACGGGCGCATGATCATAAAGATCCATAGCAGCCGCTGTTTTGCCAGCCGCTGTAGGACCAGAAATAATGATGATTGGTCTCATTGCCCCCTCAAGAAAAGTCGATCTAAAGTCGTCATGTCCAATTGAACCCAGGTGGGTCGACCGTGGTTACATTGATCGGCTCGCTCGGTCAACTCCATGGCTCGCAACAATGCATTCATCTCGTCAATCGTCAACCGACGATTGGCCCGCACTGATCCGTAGCACGCCATGGTAGCGAGCAGGTGATCTATGGCTGACTCAACGAGTTGGCTATGGCCCACGTCGACTAACTCATTGAGCACCTCGCCCACCAGCTCGAGACACTGACTTTGAGACAGCAAACTTGGCAGACTTCGCACCAAGACTTCATTTGGTCCCGCCAGCGACAGCTCAAAACCAAGCCGTTCCAGCGCCGCCAGATGCGTATCCAAAGCACCCATTTGCGCAGATGACAAACTCAACTTCTGGGGGACCAGTAGCCGTTGAGAACGGACACGGTCCTCTGCCCACAGCGTCTTCATCTCCTCATAGACGATGCGCTCATGAGCGGCATGCATATCCACCAAAACCAACCCCGCCGCATTCTCTGCCACGATGAACACGCCATGTATCTGCGCCCTGGCAAAACCCAAGGGATGATCTTGGTCTCTTATTTCTGCCTCCGCCAACTCGTTGGAGACCGAGCGGGCAACACCCTGCGACCATTGGCCGCCACGCACTGCTGTGTTCACACTCCCCAGGTTAAGTGAGGGATGAATCAATGCTGAGGTCTCATCAGGCGCTTGCCAGTTCCCAGAGCCACTGCCCGCCTGTTCGGGTCGCGTATTTGCCAGCGCCTGGTGGAGCGAGGAGAATAGAAAATCATGTACCTTGGATGCGTAGCGAAATCGGACTTCTGTTTTTTGCGGATGGACATTCACATCCACATTGGCAGGATCGATCCCTAACTGGAGCACGAAGGCTGGATGACGCCCATGAAAAAGCACGTCTCTGTATGCCTGACGGACGGCGTGTGCCACCAGCCTGTCTTTCACCAAACGGCCGTTAACAAAGAAAAATTGCAAATCGGCCTGCGCTCTTGAAAAGGAGGGTCGTGCCACCCAACCACTTAGCTGCGCGCTCTCATGAACCGCATGGATGGCCAAGGCGCTGTCCATGAACTCATTCCCCATGACCGCCCCCACTCGACCCAGCACCTGATCTGGCGTGCTGGCAGGCGGAAAATGTCGAACAGCTCGCCCATCATGAAATAACTCAAATCCAACAGATGGGTGAGCTAAAGCCATGCGGCGCACCACCTCATCAATGTGTCCAAATTCGGTTTTGGCTGTTTTTAAAAACTTACGGCGTGCTGGTGTATTGAAAAAAAGATCCGCCACCTCGATGGTGGTGCCCATGGGATGCGCGACCGCCTCGGCCGTTGACCAGTTCGATTGTCTTGACCGAATCTCATAAGCCTCGGCCTGCGCTTGTGGCCGAGAGGCCAGACGGAACTGAGAAACAGACGCGATCGATGCCAGCGCCTCACCCCGGAAGCCGAGGGTAGCGACTGATTCAAGGTCATCTAGGGAGGCGATTTTACTGGTGGCGTGAGGAGTCACGGCGAGCGTGAGTTGCTCTTTTTCGATGCCTGTGCCATTGTCCCTGACCTCTATCCTGCTCATGCCACCAGACTCGATGTAAACGGCGATTTTGGTGGCGCCTGCATCGAGACTATTTTCCACCAGCTCTTTGAC
>JALQZL010000012.1:0-2641 GCA_023258355.1 Wenzhouxiangellaceae bacterium
CAGAAAGGCATTCTTACCGGTCCATTTGGGTTTTTAATTTCCAACCCTTTCAGAATCTGTGACGGAGCTGTACATCGATCAAAGTATGGGTTTGGACATTGATCGCAGACCCATTTTCTAGAAGATATTTCAAGTTAGTTTGAAATGGATAGCAAATATAATTACGTTTTTCCTACCTATCTTTCGTGTCTGTCGCAGACAAGGCTTCAGACGTGATAAAACTGCGCCATTTCCCGCACGTTGCACACTTCGATGTTACTTCTACAAGGTAGTAGTTCCCTTCGATCGCTGGAGGTAAGGCTTGAAAGTTTACTGGTGCTGGGAAAGACTGTGCCTGAACCTTAGCATTGTATAGGCGTTGAGACGTTTGTTGATGGGAGTGGTCAACCGATTGTGACTGGACTGTTGAGTTTGATTCTGCAATTTGTGTTTGGGCGACCACAGGCTCGGTTTTCTCTTCAATGTCCCCTTGTTGGTTGGACTCATCTTTACTATCTAGTTCTGGATGTAACTCTTCGCCAGTCTTCTTGCATTTGCTGCTTTCCGAAACTTCAGCTTCTTGCATTTTGTCGACTACAATTGATTCGGAGATGACGTTCTCATCTTCCATGGGTTTCAATTAACCCAAGCGCTGATTGCCATTGGTCGTGGGGAGATCGCAGGCGTTGGTTTAGGCGCCAGCATTCAAAAGTTGTTTTACCTCCCAGAAGCACACACGGACTTCA
This sequence comes from Wenzhouxiangellaceae bacterium, assembly GCA_023258355.1. Taxonomy (GTDB): domain Bacteria; phylum Pseudomonadota; class Gammaproteobacteria; order Xanthomonadales; family Wenzhouxiangellaceae; genus Wenzhouxiangella. The sequence continues at coordinate 726 of JALQZL010000012.1, forward strand.
TCTTTGCTGTCTATGCAGAAGAGTTTGGCTTGATTGGAATCATCGTGGTGCTGACATTATTTGGTCTATTGGTCGGCCGCATGCTACATATCGGTTTGAGTGCACATCAAATGAACAAGCCCTATGCGGCATTCATCGCATGGGGTGTGGGACTATGGCTTGGCCTTCAAGCAGTGGTTTCCATGGGTGTCAATCTCGGCGTGCTTCCTACCAAGGGGTTGACCCTTCCGCTGATCTCCTCAGGTGGCTCAAGCATTTTGATGACACTGGTTGCTATTGGCTTGGTCATGCGCGTGCAGTGGGAGCTGAAGTACGAGCAACTACAAACACCCAAGCGTCGGCAGAGGCTAAGTGTATGAGCCATCATGTCCTGATCATGGCAGCGGGTACGGGTGGGCATATCTTTCCAGGACTTGCCGTGGCGAAGTGTTTGTCAGACCGTGGTGCGAAAGTTACCTGGCTGGGGACAAAGCATGGATTGGAAAATCGTGTGGTCCCCCAAGCTGGGATCAATTTAGAGCAGATCACGATCGAGGGTGTGCGAGGGAAGGGGTGGCTTGGGTGGATCACCATGCCCTTTAAACTGTTCCGCGCACTTATTCAAGTCAGACGCATTTTCAGGAGAACGCGTCCCTCGGCGTGTCTCAGCATGGGGGGCTATGTGGCAGGTCCTGGCGGCTTGATGGCACGCCTGATGGGACTGCCATTGATCATTCATGAGCAAAATGCCATTGCAGGATTGACCAACCGCTGTTTGGCACCTTTTGCTCAGCGTATATTTTCTGGCTTTCCCAATGTCCTGAAAAACGCCGAATTTGTGGGAAACCCCGTTCGCGCTGAGATAGAAGCCTTGTCCCATCCTCAGATTCGCTGGTCCCAGCGCCAAGGACCTATCCGTCTTTTAGTCATTGGCGGCTCGCAAGGTGCCCGCATCTTCGCCCAACGCTTGCCTCTGGCACTGGCTGAGGCTGCTCGGATCAAGCCAGATCTGGCGCTCAAGGTCATCCATCAGGCAGGACGCGTTTTGGATGAGGCCAAGGCGGCCTACGCCGCTGTGGAGCTGCCTGACCAGATCGAAGTTGAAGTCCTTGAGTTTATTGATCAGATGGCCACTGCTTGGGGCGAGGCTGATGTGGCCTTAACCCGTGCTGGCGCACTGACGATTGCTGAGTTAACCGCTGCAGGCGTTGGCGCTTTGTTGGTGCCTTTCGGTTTGGCTGTAGATCAGCACCAAAGTGCCAATGCGCTCTTTTTGAGCGAGGCCGGTGCGGCATGGCAGATTGAAGAAGCGGACTTTAGTGTGGCGCGGTTGGCGGATTGGCTGGTTCACCTAGACCGTGATGAGCTCTTGCAGCACGCAACCCGTGCGAGAGCCTTGGCACATGGTGGCTCGGCCAAATCAGTGGCTGACGCCTGTTGGGAGTTGGCAGCATGAATTCACTCCCAAATCAAACCAGCCAGTCTAGTTGGGCGACGGTGCCTGATCTGATGCACCGTGTTCAGAAGATTCACTTGGTGGGTATCGGCGGCACTGGCATGTGTGGCATCGCTGAGGTATTGCTGAATTTAGGGTTTGAGGTCAGCGGTTCGGACCAACAAGCCAATCAAGCCACGCACCGACTGGCCGCTTTGGGTGCCACCATCCATAACGGCCATGATGCCAAGCACGTGGCTGGAGCTGATGTCGTGGTGGTCTCAGGCGCAGTCAATCCGACCAATCCAGAATGTGAGGCAGCCCATCAGCAGCGGATTCCTGTTGTTCCACGTGCTGAGATGCTCGGTGAGCTGATGCGGTTCAAGCATGGCATCGCCATTGCGGGAAGCAATGTCGGCACCGCCTGCGAGCAAGGCGCCGCGCGTGGCGCTTTGGTTGTCGTTGGTGGCGTAGCACAAGGTGTCGCGGGTGTTGGCGAACT
>JALQZL010000012.1:2651-23639 GCA_023258355.1 Wenzhouxiangellaceae bacterium
CCTATGGAAGTAATGCCCGATTAGGCCAAGGGCGCTATCTGGTGGCTGAGGCTGATGAGAGCGATGGTTCCTTTTTGCAATTACAGCCCATGATGGCTTTGGTCACTAATATCGACAGAGACCATCTGGACGCCTATCAAGGAAGTTTTGATCAGTTACAAGCGGCATTCTTATCGTTTCTTCATCACCTGCCTTTTTATGGTGTGGCGGTGTTGGGCATTGATGATCCGCATGTGGCACAGCTCGTGCCCCAAGTGGCTAGAAATCTGGTGACCTATGGCCTTGCCGAAGCCGCTGATGTTCGGGGGAGCGATGTGACGCAGCGCCAATGCGACATGCACTTTAAGTTATGGCTTCCACAAGCCGAGGAAGCACTGCCTGTCACAGTGGCACTACCCGGCAGACACTCGGTTCAAAATGCCTTGGGGGCCGCCGCTGTTGCTTGGGAGTTAGGGGTTGATCCGGAGGCCATTGTCAGGGGTTTGGCTGCCTTTAGTGGCGTGGGGCGTCGGTTTGATCCATTGGGAGAGCTGACCCTGGGCGCTGCAACAGATATCTTGGCCTTTGAAGACTACGGCCATCATCCCACTGAATTAGATGCGGTGATTCGTGCAGCGCGCGCAGGTTGGCCAGACCGTCGCTTGGTCGTTGTCTTCCAACCTCATCGCTACACGCGAACACGCGATCAATTCGATGCCTTTGTTCGGGTATTAGGCGAAGCGGATGTTTTGATCTTGGCCGATGTGTATGCGGCAGGTGAATCACCGATTCAGGGCATCGACTCTGATGCGCTCGCTTCGGCCATCCAAGAGCGAGGTCATGTGGCTGTTTCTAGGATTTCATCAGTGCAAATGGCCACTGACGTCTTGGCTCGTCAATGTGTCAGCAACGATCTTCTCTTGGTGATGGGCGCCGGCGATGTCAGTCAACTGAGCCAACAATTAAGGGACTTATCCTCATGAGTTGGGTAGTCAGTCAAGACCAAGTCAAAGCTCTCGGGCACGTCGCTTTGGTCGCAGGTGGCGATAGTGCAGAGCGTGAGATCTCTTTGAAAGGCGCACAGGCCGTGGCCGGTGCTTTGCAAAGACTCGGTGTGCAATTTAGTCAAGTGGATGGCCCGAGACGTTTATTAGAACAAGTTGAGTCTGGCCATTTTGATCGTGTCTTTAATCTTTTGCATGGGCGTGGTGGTGAAGACGGTGCGCTGCAAGGCGCCCTTCGCTTATACGGCATCCCAGTCACAGGCTCAGGCGTGCTCGCGTCAGCGTTGACCATGAGTAAAGTGCAGACCAAGCGAATTTGGCAGGCTGTGGGGCTCCCTACACCCAACTACATGGCATGTCAGAAGCTCGAGTGGGTAGATGGCCGTGGACAGATTGTGGAATCTCGGGTGGCTGAGTTAATCGAAAAAGTGGGGCTTCCCGTCTTCATCAAACCAAACCGTGAAGGTTCAAGCCTGGGCATGAGCCAAGCACTGACTGAGCAAGATTGTATTCAAGCGCTCCAATTGGCTTTTGAATACGATGATGAGGTTTTGGTGGAGCAACTCATTGTGGGTCGCGAGTTGACCTGCGGGATTCTGGCAGACGCCACTTTGCCCCTGATTGAGTTAAAGACACCGAGAACCTTCTACGATTTCGAAGCCAAATATGCTGCTGGTACCACCGAGTACCTGTGCCCGGCACCGCTGAATAATGAAGCAGCCGCTCAGATTGCCTCCGTGTGTCTCACGGCTTTCCGAATGGTGGGGGCAACTGGCTGGGGTCGGGTGGATGTCATGGTTGATGATCATGGACAGCCTTGGCTTCTTGAAGTCAACACCACACCAGGTATGACAGAAAGTTCACTCTTGCCGAAAGCAGCCATGGCTGCTGGCATCACATTTGAGGAGTTGGTATGGCAAATTCTAAGCCAAGCACAACTCGCTTAATGTCTGGTACCACATGGGCCACCTTGCTCTCTGCGGGGCTTATTTTGTTGCTGGCGGTTTGGCTTCGCCTGGGTTTGGTGGGAAGCGATCAATGGCCAATCCAGTGGCTCGAGGTCTCCGGCAGTCTTCATCGAACCAGTGCCAGTCAGGTGAGGGCAGCCGCTGCTCCTTATGCATCCAACGGCTTTTTTGCAACGGATCTAAATGAAGTCCGCGCGGCCGTGGAAGGCCTACCTTGGGTGTCAAATGCACGTGTCCAACGGATCTGGCCTGACACATTGACGATTGAACTAAGCGAGCATGCGCCACTTGCCCGCTGGAATTCAACGGGACTCATCACGGGTCTCCAATCAAATGGTGGTGTGTTGCTAACCATTGATGGCAGTGAGGACATCCAGGGCCTAGTTCGCTTATATGGTCCGCAAGGCCGGCATGAAGAGGTACTGCGTGCCTGGCTAGACATGCGCTCTGATTTGGCAATTATTGGCTTACATGTCGATGCCTTGAAGCTAGATGATCGGGGTAGTTGGACGGTCATGCTCAATAACGGCGTTGAACTCAGACTGGGTCGAGAAAGAAAAACAGAGAGGCTATCTCGCTTTGTGGCTGTGCATGAGCACATCAGAAGGCAAGGGCGTTCTGTGGCGACAGTCGATATGCGTTATGCCAATGGTATGGCAATCGAATGGATTGACCGCAATAAGGAGAGAGACAGACGTGGTTAAGAAGTCAGATAAATCCTTGGTGGTAGGTCTTGATATCGGCACCAGCAAGATCGTGGCCATCATTGGAGAAATTGAAGAAGATGGCGGCCTCCAAGTGGTTGGTGTGGGATCACATCCCTCTCGGGGTCTAAAACGTGGCGTCGTTGTGGACATAGAGTCAACTGAACAAGCCATACAGCGCGCCATCGAAGAGGCTGAACTGATGGCTGATTGCGAGGTCAATTCAGTATTTGCTGGCATCGCCGGTTCTCACATTCGATCTCTAAATTCTCATGGCGCCGTGGCGATTCGTGACAAGGAAGTGGTTGAGGGCGATGTGGAAAGGGTATTGGAGTCCGCACGAGCAGTCGCTGTTCCCGCTGACCAGTCTATTTTGCATGTGCTCCCTCAGGAGTATGTGATTGATCAGACAGACGGCATTCGCCAACCGGTGGGTATGTCGGGTGTTCGGTTAGAAGCGCATGTGCATCTGGTGACGGCTGGCGCCAGCGCCGTACAAAATCTCAGTAAGTGCGTGGCCCGTTGTGGTTTGCAAGTGGATGACCTCATTCTTCAACAACTGGCCTCCAGCTATGCAGTACTTAGCCAGGATGAAAAAGATCTCGGTATTGCTCTGATTGATATTGGTGCCGGGACGACTGACATAGCAGTCTTTACAGAGGGTGCGATTCGCTTCACGGCGTGTATTCCAATTGCCGGTGATCTGGTTACCAACGATATTGCGGTTGCGCTTCGGACCCCTACGATTCACGCAGAGGAAATCAAAATCAAATATGCCTGTGCACTAGAGCAAATGGCAGCGACCGATGAAACCATCCAAGTCCCGAGTGTGGGTGATCGTTTGGCCAGAAGGCTGGAGAGACGCACCTTAGCTCAGGTCGTTGAAGCTCGTTATCGCGAGCTATTTCAACATGTTGCCAAACAACTGAGCCAGTCTGGTTTCGATTCGATGATCCCAGCAGGTCTCGTGTTAACCGGTGGGGGATCCAAGATGGAAGGCGTTGCTGAACTGGCAGAGGAGGTGTTGCACATGCCGGTTCGAATTGGTAAGCCGGCGGTGGTGAGTGGGTTATCTGATGTGGTGAACAACCAAATTCATGCCACGGGTGTTGGTTTGTTGATTTATGGCAGCCAGACAGAGGGTAACCAAATCAAAGCGCCGGCTGCGAGTGTGCAAGGACTGTGGTCAAGGGTCAGTGATTGGTTCAAAGGTGATTTTTAATTTTTTAAATAGAGAGAAATGGTTCGCCATTTCAGAAGTGTTAATAAACCATAAAAAGCGAGCAACAAGGAGAGCGTCATGTTTGAAGTTATAGAGAACTATGCACCAGGAGCAACTATTAAGGTCGTGGGTGTCGGCGGCGGTGGCGGCAATGCCGTCAGCCAGATGGTCAGCGCTGATATCGAAGGCGTTGATTTCATCTGTGTCAACACCGACGCGCAAGCTCTGAGAAACTTTACCGGCAAATCAACTTTGCAAATTGGCTCTGGCGTGACCAAAGGCCTGGGTGCGGGAGCCAACCCAGAAGTTGGAAGACAATCTGCTTTGGAGGACCGTGAGAGAATCACCGAGATGCTGGCGGGTTCTGACATGGTATTTATCACTGCTGGTATGGGTGGTGGCACGGGTACAGGTGCCGCGCCTGTGATTGCACAAACCGCCAAGGAAATGGGTATTCTGACTGTGGCAGTGGTGACCCGCCCATTCCCATTTGAAGGCCAGCGCCGCTTGGGCATTGCCCAAAAAGGCATCGATGAGCTTGCCCATCATGTGGATTCGTTAATCACGATTCCAAATGCCAAGCTACTAAGTGTCTTGGGTGCAGAAGTCTCATTGCTAAATGCATTTAAATCGGCAAACCAAGTTTTGTCTGGTGCAGTTCAGGGCATTGCAGAATTGATCACACGTCCGGGACTGATCAATGTGGACTTTGCTGATGTCCGGACGGTGATGAGTGAGATGGGCATGGCCATGATGGGCGCAGGCACTGCCAGTGGAGAAGACCGTGCGTTAATGGCGGCCCAATCTGCCATTGGTTCACCTCTCTTAGAAGATGTCGATCTCAATGGTGCCTGTGGCATTTTGGTTAACATCACTGCCGGCATGAACCTGACGATGAAAGAATTTGAAGAGGTAGGCACGACGGTCGCTGACTTGGCCAGCGAAGATGCCACGATGGTGATCGGTACGGTGATCGATCCTGATATGGGCGATGAAATGCGAGTAACCGTGGTCGCAACGGGCCTTGGCTCCCCTTTGGCAAAGCGTGAAGAGCCCCCAGTTCGTCTGGTTCGGACAGGAACAGATGACATCGCTGAACCACAGGCCGATCACCGAGCGCCTGTTTCCACTGGTCTTGGGACAGCCCAAGTGGGTTCGTCGGTGAGTCATTCAAGCGGCGACAAAGCAGGCGATCGGACTTATGGAGAGCAAAAAGAGTTGGATTGGCTCGACATCCCGGCTTTTTTAAGGAATCAAGCAGATTGAGGAGAGGGTGAGGAAAGTGTTGTTTTAAAGCAACAGATGTGGTGGAATAGCAAAAAGTGCTTGTCTGAGCCATCAGCTGTGGTAGGATTGTCGGCTGTGGTGATCAGGTGCTGGTATTTTATGCCCACCGCTACCACCTCAGTTCACTGCTTTAAAGACCAAGGATGACTGCTGAGTTGATTAAACAGCGCACGTTGAAAAATGTAATCCGAGCGACCGGTGTTGGTTTACACACCGGTCAGAAGGTGTTGATGACGCTTCGACCAGCGCCTGTCGATACTGGGATCGTCTTTCGACGGGTGGACCTCACGCCCCACTTTGAAATCAAAGCAGAACCCCACCTAGTGGGGGACACTTCGCTATCGACAACTTTGGTGGTTGATGGGGTGCGCGTTGCGACCATTGAGCATTTGATGTCTGCCTTGGCTGGCTTGGGTATCGATAATATCTATGTCGAGCTCTCAGCGCCAGAGGTGCCCATCATGGATGGTAGTGCAGGGCCATTTGCCTTTCTGCTGCAATCGGCGGGCATATGTGAGCAGTCAGCTGCGAAACGATTCATTCGCGTCTTGAAGCCTGTTGAGGTGAGAGATCCCGACCAAGACAAGTGGGTTCGGTTTTCGCCTCACGAAGGTTTCAGAGTGAACTTCACGATTGACTTTGACCATCCTGTGATCAGAGGCAGTGCGTGTCGAGCCGACCTCGATTTCTCGACAACTTCTTATCTAAAAGAAGTCTCACGAGCGAGAACCTTTGGGTTCTTACGGGACATCGAATACCTCAGAAGTCAGAATTTGGCCTTGGGTGGGAGCATGGATAATGCCGTGGTTCTCGACGACTACCGTGTGTTGAACCAAAATGGCCTGCGATACGACGATGAGCTAGTCAAGCACAAAGTTTTAGATGCTGTGGGTGATCTCTACCTCTTAGGACGGAATCTCATCGGCTCGTTTGTGGGATATAAGTCAGGCCATGAACTGAATAACCAGCTTCTTCGGGCATTATTGGCTGATAGTACAGCTTGGGAAGAGGTGACTTATCCCGACGAGGCCTATGCGCCTATCTCTTATGTCCAACCGGCTCAAGCCGTCTAGCCTTTTTTTACCTCTCAGCTTTCGTTAACAGCGGGAGCGACCACAACTTTGACAGAGGCAAGGGGATGGTCCCATGCTTTTCTGGCGGCTTTCAGTATTTCCTGGGCTTCTAGATGAGCACGACTGACCCACGCTGAAGAGTCTACAGCGACAACCAACTCAGTGTCTCTCACGCAAGCAACGGCGAGATGACCTTGGATTCTGGGCGAGAGAACCACTTGAATTTCTTTATCAATGGCCTCATACCTATGAGACATTCGCAGTAAATTGGCTAGGGCAGGGTCCTTGGCACGGTGGAGGCCGGTGAGCTCAGACATGCCTTTTTCAGCCTTCTCAGTCATTCCAATTGCCCATTCAAGTGTTGTGTGCTGATGTGTCAACCCTAGTCTTGAGACTACAGTTTAGCCCTGATAGAGGCTACAATGTCGGGCTGGAGCGAATTCGACCGCCTATTGACTTTCGAGTTATTAAAATTTATCGGAAACAGCATGTTTAAAACCCTGATCACAAAACTCATCGGTAGCCGCAATGAGCGGTTGATCAAACAGCTTGAAAAACAAGTCGAGGCGGTCAACGCCCTTGAGGCGGATATCCAAGCGATGGATGACGCCACACTGAAGGCACAAACGGCCATTCTACGAGAACGTCATCAAAGCGGCGAGTCATTAGACCAATTACTACCCCATGCCTTTGCTTGCGCCCGTGAGGCGGCTGTGAGAGCACTTGGCATGCGGCATTATGACGTCCAGCTGATCGGCGGTATGGTCCTTCATCAAGGCAAAATTGCCGAGATGAAAACCGGTGAGGGCAAAACCCTCATGTCGACACTGGCCGTCTATCTCAACGCCATTGCGGATAAAGGTGTTCATGTCGTGACCGTGAACGACTATCTAGCAAGGCGTGATGCTGCCTGGATGGCCCCTGTTTACAACGCGCTCGATCTTACCGTGGGTGTGGCTGTTCCCGGCATGAGTGCTGATGAAAAGCGATCAGCCTATGCCTGTGATGTGACTTACGCCACAAACAACGAATTAGGATTTGACTATCTTAGAGACAACATGGCCTTTTCGGTGCAACAACGCGTCCAGCGGGGGCAAGCGTTCGCTATCGTTGATGAGGTTGACTCTATTTTAATTGATGAGGCCAGAACGCCTTTGATTATTTCTGGACCTGCCGATGAGGGGCCTGAGATCTATGTCAAGATCAATCGTCTCGTACCCCAACTTGTTCGCCAAGAAGAAGAGGATGGGCCTGGCGATTTCAGTCTCGATGAAAAAAGTCGCCAAGTGTACTTGACCGAAGATGGCATGGCCAAAATTGAAGGCCTGTTGGCTAAAGCGGGGCTATTGGCTGAGGATGATAGTCTCTACAACGCGAGCAATCTGGGCTTAGTGCATACGCTGAATGCGTCACTACGCGCTCACCATCTCTTCCACAAAGACGTCGATTACATTGTAAAGGAAGGTGAGGTCATCATCGTCGATGAGTTCACCGGAAGGACTCTGGCAGGCCGTCGCTGGTCAGAGGGTTTGCATCAGGCTGTTGAGGCGAAAGAAGGGGTGCCCATTCAGCGTGAAAATCAGACACTGGCCTCAATTACCTTTCAAAACTACTTCCGCCTGTATGACAAATTGGCGGGTATGACGGGTACGGCAGACACTGAAGCGTATGAGTTCCAGACCATTTACGGTCTCGAGGTTGTGGTTATCCCAACACACAAGGCGATGGTTCGACAGGACCGCGCCGATCTTATTTTCCTCAATCAGGCGCAAAAATTTGATGCCATCGTGGATGATATTGTGGGTTGTGTTGAGCGTAAGCAACCTGTTTTGGTGGGTACCACTTCCATCGAAACGTCAGAAGAGCTGTCCGTCATTCTGAAGAAGAAAAAAATCCCTCATGAGGTGCTAAACGCAAAACAGCACGAACGCGAGGCAGCCATCGTTGCACAGGCTGGCCAGCCTGGTGCCGTGACGATTGCGACGAACATGGCAGGCCGTGGGACTGACATTGTTCTTGGAGGCAATCTGGAGTCCGAGTTGTCCAGTCTCGGCAAACATCCAGAGCCTGAAAAAATCGAAGCGCTGAAAAAGGACTGGCAGACCCGTCATGACACGGTACTTGAGGCAGGGGGTCTGCACATAATCGGCACAGAACGTCATGAGTCGCGGCGAATTGACAACCAGCTGCGTGGCCGTTCAGGTCGTCAGGGTGATCCAGGCTCGAGCCGTTTCTATCTATCTCTTGATGACAATCTCATGCGAATATTCGCTTCCGAGCGCCTAGGCAACATGATGCAAAAGCTTGGTTTGGAAGACGGTCAACCCATTGAGCATCCGTGGGTGACCAAGGCGATTGAAAATGCGCAGAGGAAGGTGGAGGCGCATAACTTTGAACTTAGAAAGCACCTGCTTGAATTTGATGATGTGGCCAATGATCAACGGCGTGTGATTTACCTGCAGCGCAATGAGTTGATGGAGTCAGCTGATATTCATGAAACCATTGAATCGATAAAAGATGAAGTGATTGATGGGTTGATATCACAGCACATTCCACCAGAGTCGGTCGAGGACTTATGGGATCCAGAGGGCTTGGAGAAAGCATTTGAGGGTGACTTTGGACTGGATATTCCAATTCGGCAGTGGTTGCAGGAAGATGAAGACCTAGATGAGGCTGGTTTGCGGAGCAGGGTCTTTGAGATCGTGGACGCTCATTTTGCTCAGAAAGAGAAGATGACAGGGCCTGAAGTCATGCGTCAGTTTGAAAAGGCGTTAATGTTGAGTATCCTCGACCAGCACTGGAAAGAGCATTTGGCCTCAATGGACTATTTGCGCCGTGGTATCAACCTCAGATCATTTGCTCAGAAAAAACCACAGCAAGAGTATAAAAGGGAAGGCTTTGAGATGTTCACGGCCATGCTGTCTAGCATGCGTTATGACGTGATCAAAGCTTTGTCGCGGGTGACAGTTCGAGATGAAAAAGATGTCGATGCTGTGAGTCCTGAAGGAAAGCCTCAGTCTGCCATGGAATTTAAGCATGCGCCCAGTGAGTCTGCTGTTGGTCAACCTAGGCCAGCTGGTGGTGGTTCCTCGGTCCAGAAGGGCACACCGGTGCCGGATACATTCATTCGTGAAGGCAGAAAACTCGGACGAAATGAGCCTTGTCCGTGTGGTTCGGGCAAGAAATACAAGCAGTGCCACGGTAAGCTTTAATGAGCCAGCGGGTGGTTGTCGTTGCAGCGGTAATCACCCCCGCTGGGCTTGCTACGGATGCCAGCATGCCCATTCAGGCCGATGCCCCTGTTCTCCTCTCGCAGCGACGTCAAGGTAAGCATCTGGCTGGATACTGGGAATTTCCAGGCGGGCAAGTTGACGCTGGCGAGTCTGAGCAGGCGGCTCTGTCTCGAGAGCTTCAAGAAGAGTTGGGGATCCGTGTCCATACATCAACCCCATGGTGTTCTTTAACGCATCACTACCCAGAAAAGACAGTCATGCTCAAACTCTATCGAGTCTTGAGCTGGTCTGGTGTGCCCATAGGGGTCGAGGGCCAAGCGATTGAGTGGGTGCCTTGGAAAGATGTCCCCAGCCGCAGGATGCCACCGGCGGATGTTGCACTCCTGAAGTTATTCGGTTTTTCTCCGTATTATTATTGTGCGATGGTTTCTCCTGATTTGTTTGAGAAAAAAGTGGTTGCGTTGGCAGGGAAGGGCAGCGCACATTGGCCATGGTTGATTCAATATCCGAAAATCGAATGTTCTGACGATAGGATGGCTGACCGACACAGAAGTCATATCCGCGAGTTCCAATCAATGGGACATGCTTGTCTCTATGAAGGTCTCCCCCAGGAAGCATCGGCCCTCGGTGCACAGGGGGTGCATCTTTCCGCGGCGCTGCTGGCTAGGCTAGCTGAGCGTCCGACTGATTTCTCTCTGGTGGCAGCGTCATGCCATGATCAGACAACGCTTCGGTCTGCCAATCGGCTAGGCGTTGATTTTGTTGTCATACCCAGTCATTTATCGGCAGCCAAGATACAAGCGTTGATCAATAACGCTGAAATGCCAGTCTTTGTGATTTCTAATCAAACTCAGGATGGCCTTTATTGGTCTCGCGATTTGGGAGGCTTTGGTGTTGCCGTGGGATGTGTGCATGACCAGGGGAGTCATTGACATGGATCTTAAAGCGGTTTCTCTACCTTTAGGCCGACTGACGTTACCTGTTGATGATGATATCCACCTGTGGCTGATCAATACCGATGGGCTGCCACTACCAGCTGCTAGGCAAGAACACGGCTCAGATCACATATCACTTCATACCAAAGCGCGTGATCAAAGAATTCGGCAGCAGTTTGTGCTCCGCCTGCTATTGGGGGCTTATCTGAATCTGCCAGGGAAGGATGTCAGCATCCTTAAAACTGAGTTGGGAAAGCCCTATGTTAAAGACGCACCCTTTATATTCAATCTTTCTCATTGTCAGAACTGGTTCATGCTCGCAATCGCCTCAAGCGGTGAGATTGGTGTAGATATCGAAGTTGATCGGTTAGTGAACTCGGCGACAAGACTGGCTAAGCGATGCTTTTCTGCCGTCGAATATCAACAGCTTAGTGGGCTGGAAGAACCTGAGAGATCGAAGCATTTCCTCAAGCGCTGGACTGCAACAGAAGCGGTGGTCAAGGCAAAAGGCCAGACATTGGCAAAATCCCTAGCATCGCTTGTATTCAATGATGATGTCAGTTGCCTCACTCACTGTCCGGATGAGTGGCCTGCCGCACAGCTTTGGTCCTTGCGCCATTTTTCCGTGTCTGATCAGCTGGTAGGATGTGTGGCCCGTCCGTCCGGGCTAGGGACAACAACGCTTCGACACTTGCGTTTTTCCTAGGCCTTGTTTTTGGTGCTGCTTAAGGCGCGCCATCCCACAGCTAGGCCAATGAACACGCCAATGATGCCAGGTATAGAGTAGCCATCTGCCACTGGAGGGACTTGATAGCCTACCAAGATGGCTGAACCGATAATGAGACCAGCAGAAAAAATTGACAGGGGAAGCTTTCTGTTATGTGCCGAGACCTGCTCACCGAGTTTTGTGAGATCCTGAGTCTCAATATGAGTTCTGATCTGCCCGGAGGCACCGAGTCTGATGGCTTCAAAGACAAGGTTTGGAAGGTCTGGACTTCTTGCGAGCCAGCCAGGTAATTGGCGCCCAATGGTTTCCATGGTTTTCTCGATACCGTAGCGCTCTCGGTAGGCAGTCTCTAATTCTGGCTTAGCCACCTCCCAAATATTAAGTTGTGGGTAGAGTTCCCGGCCCATACCCTCAATGTTGAGCAACGTTTTTTGCAGCATGATGAGTTGAGGCTGAATTGTTAGTCTAAATTTTTGAGCAACTGAAAACAGTTCAACCACCAGCTCTGCGAACGATACCTCTTCCAGAGGGCGAGTGAAATTGGGCTCGCAGACTGTCCGTGCCGCAGCCTCAAGTTCATCGACGCGGGTATCTTGTGGTACCCAGCCAGCTTCGACATGAAGTTCAGCTACTCGTCGATATTCACGATTAAAGATGGCAAGGAAATTCTCACCGATGTAATAGAGGTCTTTTTGAGTAAGGCTGGCAACAATGCCAAAGTCAAGGGCGATGAAGCTTGGATTGCTTGGATCTGATGCATTCACCAGAATATTGCCCGGATGCATGTCAGCATGAAATAGATTGTCTCGAAATACCTGTCGGTAGAAAAGTCGGATGCCAAGCCGAGCCAATTTCTCCATGTCCACCCCAAGTGACTTGAGATGGTCAATTTCACGTACTGGTATGCCCGAAACGCGTTCCATCACCAGCACCCGATTGGCTGTCAGTGGCCAGTGAATCTTTGGAATGTAGAGTTCTTGACTGTTCTCGAAATTGCGACGGATCATTGTGCAATTCGCGGCTTCGGCTTGCATATCGAGTTCATTGACAATGACTCTCTCAAACTCACCAACCACTTCATCTGGTCTGATGCGATCGCCTTCAGGATGATAGCGTCTAACCAATCTGGCCAATTGGTACAGCAGGGTTAAATCGCCTTTGATCTGAGTATCAATGCCTGGCCTAACAATCTTGACAACAACCGCTTGTCCATCAGGCAAGATGGCGCCATGCACTTGGGCAATGGAGGCTGAGGCAAGGGGTTTGTCTTCGAACTGAGTAAAACAGGCTTCAAGCGGTTTTTTGAGTTCAGCAACGACAATGGCCTTTGCTTCTGTACTGCTGAAAGGAGCCACATTGTCCTGGAGCAGGGAAAGGGCATCGGCGATCTCTGGGGGTAGAAGATCCCGTCGAGTGGATAGTATTTGACCAAATTTGACATAAATAGGGCCGAGCTCTTCCAATGCCAAACGCAGACGAACGCCGACAGGCTCGTTGCGCACACCACGTTTACCACCTGGAATTAATCGAATAAGCCGAGCCCAGCGTAGCGGGCCCACATCGGCCAGTAGCTCATCCAGGCGGTAGCGACCTAAAGTGAGAATGATATGAATGAGCCGAACACCATGACGAATCATAGGTAGCCTCGGCGTGTCGCGTTGGATTCTAAGCGGTCAATTGCCTCCACTAACTCATCTACAGCATGGGTAAATTGGCTGAATGTTGAGCGGTCTAACACCAGATCACTTTCATGCCGAAGATAGTCACTAAGCTGATCAAAACCAACTGCAGACACTGACCGACTGGTCTCTATCATTTGCATAAATAGACGGTAGAGTTGATGTCCTGCGACCATGCCAAAGCGTTCAACAAACAGTGCCTCCCAGTCTGGGTCCAGTTGTCGCATCAGCTTTTCAAGGGCTTGCGCCACCTGCGCATCACCCTCGATACGCACACCACTGTCACTTTTTGCCCAGTCAGGCACCGCTAAGGCCAAAAGTGCTTGGGGTGTGCCCCCGATCATCGTATCGACGCTGTCTTGATCAAATTCTGTTGGATGATGAGCATCAACAGACAGTTGATGTGGGTTTGCAGTGAATGCCAAATCAATGCCCACGCCATAAAGCCGGAGAGCAATGCACTTGTTCTGAAGTGTAGCGAGATGTCTGCTGGATTGCCCGCCCGTATCTAGGCGGATCATCTCGTTGAGTGATGCGCTCAATGCCTGCGCTAAAAATCTCGGTAAGGGTGTTTTGAATTGGCTCATGGAGTGTCTGGTTCCCTAAGCGGTATCGACTGACTTTTGGGCATTATGAATCGCACAGATACCTGCGGATAAGTCTTTCCAGGAGACTGACTGGAAACCAGTATCTTTCAGCATGTTTGCGAGTTGGGCTTGGGTGGGGAAGCGTCTGATAGACTCAGCCAGATACTGGTAGCTTTCCGCACTTCCAGTGAGTTTTTCACCTAACCAAGGCAAAACTTTGAAAGACCATGCATCGTAGAGGTCTGACAACACTGGCTTATCGACTGGTGCAAACTCCATAATGTGTAACCAACCACCCGGCTTAAGCACTCTGTGCATTTCTTGAAGCGCCCGTTCTCGGTAGGTGACATTACGAAGTCCAAACACAATGGTCACATGATCAAAAAAGTTGTCTTGGAACGGGAGCTTTTCAGCATTTGCGTTAACCCAATCAAATTCATGTGTCAGTCCCAGATCATCCATGCGTCGCCGACCCGCCTTGAGCATGGCTGTATTGATATCGGCGATAGTGACATTGGCGCCCCTTTTTGAAGCCAGTTTGGCGATATCCCCAGTCCCGCCAGCAAGATCCAACAGCCTGTCATCCTGCTGGATATGGCACTGTGCCACAAAATGTGATTTCCACAAGCGGTGAATACCGGCCGACATGAGATCATTCATCACGTCATACCGCTCTGCCACGGTATCAAAGACCTGTCCTACGAGCCCTGTTTTCTCTTGAGGGTCAACTTGTCTATAGCCAAAATCAATGGTTTGGCCAGCTTTTTCATGTTGTTCAGTCATGGGCTTTCTTTAAGCGCTCAGCATATTTCTGAAGATTATCCTCCATATTAACGCCAAGCTCGTAAAGAAATGACCAAGAATAAATACCTGTGTTGTGTCCATCATCAAACGCTAACTGGATGGCGTAATTCCCAATCGGTGTAATGCTAGTGATCTGAACATCATCTTTATCCGTTAAAAGCATGGGTTCAGAATAGCCGTGGCCCCTCACTTCAGCCGAAGGCGAGTGTGTTCTGAGATAAGCACAGGGCAGGCTAAAGGTGGATCCATCCTCAAATGTCACGACGAGCTGGCGTCGTGTCTTCTCAAGGCAAATCTCGGTGAGTTCTGGTGCCTCGAAAGCCATCAGGTGCGCCTGACTTTAGCCCATAGAATAATAAGTGGGTGCGCCTGGGCCGACAGGCAAACCAAACACAAAGACCCAGATGAAAAAGAGACCCATCCAAAATAAGAGGAAGAACATGGAATAAGGCAACATGGTGGCGATCAGTGTTCCGATGCCAAAGTTCTTGTTATACCGTGTTGCCCACGCAAGGATGAGGCCAAAGTAGCTCATCATTGGCGTAATAATGTTTGTACTGGAATCACCGATTCGGTAGGCGGCTTGAATGAGTTCAGGTGCATAGCCAATCAGCATGAGCATGGGTACAAAGATCGGCGCTGTGACAGCCCACTGAGCAGATGCCGAACCCAGCATTAAGTTGATACCCGCACAGATCAAAATAAAGAAAACGAAAACAAATGGGCCTGTCAGACCAATGTCTTGGAGAAAGTCTGCGCCCAAGACGGCCGTGATAAATCCAAGATTAGACCAGCCAAAAAACGACACAAACTGGGCGGCAAAGAAGACCAATGTGACATAAAGGCTAAGCGTGGCGATGGCTGACGCCATGCCATCAATAATATCTCGATCATTTCTGACGGTACCCACGGTTCTGCCATACGCAAAACCAGTCACCAAGAAAAAAATGAAAATCCAAGCAACAATAGAGCGAAAGAAGGGTCGGGCGCTACCAGTGATTGGGTCTCTCAAGACGCCCGTCTCAGGCACGGCAAGAAAAGCGATCAGCGCAAAGACGCCGATGGCAGCGAGTCCGGCACGCACAAGCCCACGTTTTTCTTCATTCGTGAGGGGTTCCATGGCACGATCATCAAGGATGGATGAATCGGCGTGACTGGGGTCATATTCGCCCAGCTTAGGCTCAACGACATAGATGGTGACCAAGCTACCAACAATGGTGATTAAGAAGGTGCTGACAATCATGAAGTACCAGTTGGCTGTGGCGTAGACCGCGTAGTTAGGATCCACTAACTGAGCTGCCTCCTGAGTGATACCCGAGAGCAGGGGATCAACAGTGCCAATTAATAAGTTTGCACTGTACCCGCCTGATACACCTGCAAAGGCTGCCGCCATACCTGCCAGCGGATGTCGGCCCAAGGCGAGGAAGATCGCACCACCGAGGGGTACTAGGACGACATAGCCCATCTCAGACGCCGTGTTTGAGATCACACCAGCAAACACAATGGCCACGGTCACCACATGCTTGGGCGCATTCAGCACAATGCCTCGGACCATAGCGGAGAGCAGGCCAGATTTTTCCGCGACACCAACCCCAAGCATGGCGACGAGCACCACACCG
This sequence comes from Wenzhouxiangellaceae bacterium, assembly GCA_023258355.1. Lineage (GTDB taxonomy): Bacteria > Pseudomonadota > Gammaproteobacteria > Xanthomonadales > Wenzhouxiangellaceae > Wenzhouxiangella. The sequence goes on from JALQZL010000012.1 coordinate 18,473, forward strand.
AGCGGCGCAAAGTTCACAAAGTTAGAGACCAAGTTACCCAGAATCATCCGCAGGCCCTCGGCATTCATCAGACTCACTGCCTCAATCATCACGCCCTCATTGCCTGGGCGAGGGTCTGCGACACTGAGACCTATGGCGCCGAAGAAGCCAGAAAGAAAGATCATTAGGGTGGCCAGAATGGCAAAAAGAGTCACTGGATGAGGCAGAAGGTTGCCTAACCACTCTACCGTATCGAGAAATCTTGTGAATACGCCGCGGCGGGCAATGTTGGTCTGAGACATAAATTCAATCCTAGCTGATGCTTGATTCTGTTTGGTCGCCTTGGGGTAGGCGCACTGTTATCGCTATTTTACGTTCGATTGGCGCGTGCTCTTAAGAAGTTCAATAAGTCGATGCGCGTAATTAATCCAAGAAACTGATCATCATCCATCACGATCGCCACATGATCACGGTTAAATATAGGCAGCAGTTCATCCATGCCGGATCGATAATCGATCAATTCTAAATCCGTCACCATGGCGGTGGAGACCGGCTGCCCGAATTTGGACTCATCTTGATAGACAGCCAACAGGATATCCGATTCATCGATCAAGCCAACAATCCTGTCTTCATCCATGACTGGCAGTTGAGAAATGTCATAGAGCATCATTCTTTTGTAGGCATTCGACAAAGACTCATGCGCGCCAACCACCACGGCATCTCGACTCGCCATGGGTCTTGCTATCAGATCTCGAAGATCGCCATGATTGCTACCCTCAACCAAGCCATGCTCGCGCAACCAGTAGGTGTTATACACTTTAGAGAGATAGCGATTGCCGGTGTCACAAACCAAAGACAACACGCGCTTGGGCGTGGTCTGTTCTTGGCAGTAGCGAAGCGCAGCGGCGACCAATGTGCCTGTCGATGACCCACCCATTAGGCCTTCTTTTTCCAAGAGCTGTCTGGCCATCTGGAAGCTTTCTTTATCTGAAATTGAATAAGCTTTAGCCACACGAGAGAAATCACTAATCGAGGGCAAGAAATCCTCCCCAATACCCTCTACTAACCAGCCGCCTGCTTCCGTGGGCACATGGCCTGTCGCGATGTATTCAGCCAAGATCGACCCTTCAGGATCTGCCAGGATGAGCTCAAGCTCAGGAGCCACTTTGCCAAAATAGCGAGACAGGCCTGTGACGGTGCCACTTGAGCCGACGCCAATGACGACAGCATCGAGATGCTCCTCCATTTGATGCCACATTTCAGGTCCCGTCGATAGCTCGTGCGCTTCAGGATTATCTGGGTTAGCAAATTGGTTAATGAAATAAGCATTGCCACCCTCTGCGATAATATCGTCAGCGACTTTCTTGGCAAGGTCTTGGTAATACTCTGGATGTCCTTTGCCCACATCAGAGCGGGTGATGATGACTTCTGCACCCATAGCCTTGAGCGTTGAAATTTTTTCTCGGCTCATTTTGTCTGGAATCACAAGCACAAGACGGTAACCCTTGGATTGAGCTACCAAAGCGAGTCCCAAGCCTGTGTTGCCAGCCGTGCCCTCCACAATAGTGGCTCCGGGCGTGAGTTCTCCTCGCTTTTCCGCCGCCTCAATCATGTGCAGGGCGATGCGGTCTTTGATAGAACCACCTGGATTGGTGCTTTCTAGCTTCAGAAAAAGCTCACACGGTCCCGTGTCTAGGTGATTGACTCTGACAATCGGGGTATTCCCAATCATCTGGAGTACATTGTCAAAAATGGTCATTGGTATGTGTGGCTTAAGTCGCAGACGTTTCCATGATGCGCGTCAGGCGGTCTTTGATGCGGAGCTTCTCACGTTTCAATTGATTGAGCGATTCATCTGACATGGGGGCGGTCCCATTTTCAGCAGCAATCACACGCTTTTCCAATTGTCTATGTTCGTTGTAGAGGGTTTTAAATTCAGGGTTAGCGCGCACCAGCTCTTCAACTTGGGCTTCCTGTGATTCAAACATGACACTTCTCCTCTCTGGCTAGTCTGACACTGACTGTAAGACAAGTCGGTTTATCGATCATCCAACAAGATGACATCTACTCGTCTGTTTTGACTTCTCCCATCTGACGTATCGTTACTGGCAATTGGGAAATCTTGACCCATACCCACCGCCTCAATGCGCTCAGCATTCACGCCGAGTAGGATCAGTTGTTCACGCACGGCATCCGCTCGTTGTTGTGAGATTCTGAGATTGACGGCCTCGGCACCCGTGGAGTCGGTGTGGCCCTCAATACGAACACGTTTATCGGGCTCACTTTGTAAAAGCTCGACCACATCGGCAAGATTGGACTGCGCTTGATCTGCCAGCTTAGTCTCACCGACCGCAAACAACACATCCCCCAGGGTGATGACCATGCCGCGGTCGGTTTCCCGCAATTCCATGAGCTCAAGACGTCTTCTCAGCGAAGCTGCTGCCTCTGAGGCCAATTCGGCTTCGCGTCGCGCGAGCGCAATTTCAGTGGCTTGGGCCTCACTCAATAATCGGGCGGCCTCCGCTTCCTCACGCGCCATGCGTTCTCGCTCAGCAGCTTGCTGCCTTAATTCCTCTGCCGTCATGGCCTGTTGGCGGGTTCTTTGAATCTCTTCTTGAGTCGCCATGCTGGCCAATCTGGCTTGCTCCGCCTCAGCGCGAGCGCGTTGTACCTCTAAGCGGGATGCAGTCAACTGAAGCCGCGTGGTCTCCCGATCAATCTCCTCAATGCGCTCCTCAGCCTCAACCCGATAGGCTTCGGCGCGGGCGATCTCAATACGCTTTTCAGCCATGACCGTTCGATGGTAGCGCTCATCGCCGTTGATCCCATCGCTTTGTGCTGATCTCACCGCTCGCTCAGCTTCTGCGACTGCCAGCGGGACCCGATCTGTGATGGTGGGATCATTCAATAACCTTTCCAGTTCCGCCTTGAGATTTTGAAGACGCTGGCCATTCTCACTCGGCCCAGGCGTAGCACAGGCGCTCAACAATAAGATGCTGGCGATCACAAAGAAGCGTTGGCTCATCGCAAGACCTCCTCACCATAGAGCTCAACAAGCTCCGTTTTCAGTGTTTCGAAACCCAACTGCTTATCTTGCAGGCGAAGGCGAGCCAAAGCTGCCCGAGTTCTCGCCAGCGCCAGTTGCGCCTCGATCTCGGCTTGATCAGCCAAGTGTCTTGCACCTATGCGATTGCCCTCATTGAGCACTTCCTCGGCCAACGTTAACCGACGATTGGCAAGTCTTAGCTCCAAGGGGGCGTGGTCATTGGCCCCTGCTGTCTCTGCCCGCTGAATAGCCAGTCGAGCCTTATCAAGAACACTGAGATCGGTGGGGGTGGTGGCGCAGGCGGCCAGCGCACCACACAGTGCCAAGACAAAAGCCAGTTTAAGGAGTTGTTGAATTATTGTTAAGTGACTTGCGCTAGTTTTTGGGTGCATCGGGTTGGTTTTCTGGTTTAGCCAATTGAATGTCTTCATTGTGCCCCAAATTGACGCAAATCGCACGCACTGTAGGCCATCTATCCAGCGAACAACCAAATCGCTCAGCGTTATAGGCTTGTGGGAGCAAGCAGCAGTCGGCTAAAGAGGGCTTGTCACCAAAGCAATACTGCACATCGGCTGCCGAACCATGCGCTTTGATCAGCAAAGCCTCAACCGCATCTAAGCCCAAAGCAATCCAATGGCTTGCCCATGCTTTTTTTTCAGATTCCTCGGACTGTCCGAAAGACGACAAATGGTTGAGCACGCGCAGGTTCGCTAAGGGAGCTGTATCTGCAACAATCACCTGACACAGCGCCCTGACTTTTGCACGCTCTACCAAATCATCAGGCAATAAGGCAGGATTTGGAAAGCGTTCTTCTAGAAACTCCATAATGGCCATTGACTGGGTCAAGACCTGACCATTCAAGACCAGTGTGGGAAGCAGTCTCTGGGGGTTCAATGCTTGATAGGCTTTACTGTGCTGCTCACCGCCATTATTGATGAGGTGCACAGGCCGATTGGCATAGGCGATTTGTTTAAAGGCGAGTGCCAACCTCACACGGTAGCTAGCGGAAGACCGCCAGTAGCCATAGAGTGTCACTTGGTCAGCTGTTGCCATCACTGTAGGCCATCACAGATTGATCGATGGCGCCAAAAATGCTCTGTCCTGAACGGTCAAACATTTCAATTGAAATCTGGTCGCCGAATTGGAGAAAGGGTGTGCTTGCCTGGCCATGCTCAATGATCTCAAGCACACGCTTCTCAGCCAGGCATGAGGCACCTCGGCTGAGGTCTGTATTGGCAATGGTCCCCGAACCCAAAATAGTCCCAGCACTCAATGGACGGGTTTTTGCCCCATGCGCCAACAGTTCAGCGAAGCAAAATTGCATATCGTCTCCAGCATTGGGTTGGCCAAATAACTCGCCGTTCAGCGTGCTGACCAAAGGCCGGTGCAATTTATTATTCCGCCAGTCATCACCAAGTTCATCGGGTGTCACCACCACCGGTCCAAGGGCAGATCGCGGTTTGGACTGTAAGAATCCAAATCCCTTGGCCAGCTCATTGGGGATAAGATTTCTGAGTGATACGTCATTCATGATGCCTATCAGCTCGATGTGTTCACCACAGACTTCAGGAGAAGCCCCCATGGGAATGTCGCTGGTAATCACCACGATCTCTGCTTCAAAGTCAATGCCGTGATCAACCGACGCCATTTCAATTGGATCCGTCGGCCCCAAGAAACCATCACTCACTGCCTGATACATCAGGGGGTCGGTCAAAAATGACGCCGGCATCTCCGCCCCTCGGGCGCGGCGGACGCGTTCAACATGAGGCAGGTAGGCGGAGCCGTCGAGGCACTGAAATGCTCTGGGAAGGGGTGCCGCCAGCATCTGCGAGGTGAGTGGAAAAGCCTCTTTGAGCTTGTTTGCCTTGATCTTGTCAGACAGCTCTGCCAATTGAGGTGCAGTGTGTTCCCAGCGGTCCAGCGCACTTTGTAAGGTAGGGGCGATCTCAGTCGCCTCGACAGCAAAACTGAGGTCTTGATTTGTGACCACCAAAGTACCGTCTCGGCCACCTCGTTTTAGGGTTGCAAGCTTCATGGGTTTAGATCACTCCTGCCGTGCTCTAGTTAAGTTTTCCAGCTATCAACATAGGCCTTAAATTCAACGGACTCAGCGGCCTCTGTGACGTCTAAGGCATCGCGAGT
>JALQZL010000130.1 GCA_023258355.1 Wenzhouxiangellaceae bacterium
GCTCGATGTGGATATCCGATGCGCGCGCTTCCACCGCTCTTTGCAAAATAAGGTTAACCAACCGAATGACGGGGGCTTCAGAGGCCAAGTCACGGAGGTGTTCGACGTCTTCTTCATCATCGCTGACCACTTCGCCATCCAGGCCTTCTGCAATTTGGCCCATGGCACTCTTGCCACCCCCGAAGTAACGTTCGATGACGTTATCAATGTCAGAAGCAATCCCGATATGACACTTAACCTCTCGGCCAGTGGCCATCCCTATGGCTCGAATTGAAAATTCGTCCTGCGGATCAGCCATTGCCACCAGAACCGCTTGTTCAGTGACTTTGAACGGCACGATGTGCTGCTGCTTCATAAAGCGAACAGAAATTCCCGAGGGCTCGGGCGCCTCGTCAGGGTAGTCCTTGTCTGTCATCAAGGTCAGCCCCAACAGCTCAGCCTGTGCAGCGGCCAAATCACGCTCTGAGACCAAGCCAAGTCGAACCAGCAAAGTCAGTAAATGCCCACCATGTTGCTCTTGGTAGGCACGTCCTCGGTTGAGATCTTCTTGGCGCAACCGGCCTTGAGAAATCATCAACTGGCAAAGCTCCTTGGCAACCCCCTCTAGGTGATCACCAATGCTCGGTAGCAGTTCATTTTCATCAAGCGATTGTAGGGCTTGTGTTTCCATGCATTTTGGCTTCGTTTCTGGGTTCAGTGACAGCAGGCCATAAGGCAAACCACGGTGTCTTTCCAGCCCATCTCTGGCTGGGAGCAGACTGAGACCTTGCTGATGGTACTACCAATTGACAATCTGGGCCTCGTACAAGTTCATTCTCGGGTCTTGATGACGTGAGCCTCCAGAAAAGCCCGGTTCATTAAAATCCAAAGCGCGACAGGAATCACCGCTGGCAACATCAGATAACCCAATTGATAAAACAGGGCGATCAAATCCATAGACAGGCCTGTGGTTCGGGCAGCGGCAGCGGCCTCTGGACCGGAGCGAAAGGCAAGTTGTGTCAGGGTATCCCAGAACACCCCCCACACTGTCACGGCAGTGACCACCGAAAAACCGATCACCATTTGGATCGCACGTGCTTTGACGGTTAAGGGCGTGGCCATCATCAAACCAAACAGCAAGGCCATGCCCCAGGCATAGATCATGGGATTGACTTCAATGTTGAGGGCCACAGCTTGTCCTTGTACTTTTTGACCCAACTCGATGACGGTTTGAATCTCAAATTGAAAGTCCAGCTGAACCACCGCCGAAAAAATCTCGGGAAAAGCTGTGGTCAAAATAGCGTCTGCAATCAAACGGGTGGGCAGCATCAATAAGCTGGCGGCGAAGAACCACAAGAAAAATCCTAAAGGCAAATACAGCAGTGCCAGAATGAACATCTGACGGACCGCATTGCCACCAATAAACTCTGAATCTCGGGGGTTCACATCATTGGTCATTTCAGTTGCCTTGTGATTGGTCTTCTACCCACTGTCTTGCATTATCAAACATTTTGGCCCACGGTGAATGGCCTTGCCAAGCCCGAGGAGCCCATGAGAAATTCTCATACCGTAACAATCGCTCAGGGTGTGGCATCAAAATCGTGACCCTGCCATCCTCGTTGCATAAGCCGGTGATGCCATCGACAGAGCCATTGGGGTTGTCAGGGTAGCATTCTGTCGGTCTCCCATCCATTCCCACGTAACGAAGGCCGACGTGGGCTCGGCTCGGGTCAGCCCCTTCAAATACCGCACGGCCCTCGCCGTGAGCGGTCGCGACGGGTAACACTGAGCCCGCCATGCCTTTGAAGAATAAAGAGGGCGATTCATCAATGCGCACCAAGCTGAGCCTGGCTTCAAATTGTTCCGACACGTTATGCCGAAAATCAGGCCAGTGGTCGGTGCCAGGGATGATCGATCTCAGGGCAGATAACATCTGACAGCCATTACACACCCCCAGTGCAAAATGGGCTTTATCTTCAAAAAAAGCCTTGAATTGCGCCTTGAGCATTGAGTTAAACAGAATAGACCGCGCCCATCCCAGCCCAGCACCCAGAACATCACCATACGAGAACCCACCACAAGCCACCAGACCAGTGAAGTGCTCCAGATTTTGTCGGCCAGCGATCAAATCAGACATGGTGACATCCACCGCCTCAAACCCAGCGGCCATAAAACTCATGGCCATCTCACGCTGCCCATTCACTCCTTGCTCTCTCAAGATCGCCACTTTTGGCGCATCGCCTGAAGGTTGGGGCAAGCTCGGACGCGGGGGCGGATCAAAGCTTAACTCGGCCCACAACCCCGGCTTCGACCAATCACCCAGCTGATCAAAAGCTTGCTGTGCGCATCGTGGGTTATCCCGTAGGGATTGGATTTCATGGGATGATGATGACCACCGTTGAGACAGAGACGCCATCGACTGGCTGTATTGCGTTGTCTCGTTTTGCTGTATCTCAAAGAGATGGCTGGCTGGTCCATCAAAAAAGACCTCGGCAATCACTGTTGATGACTCACCCAAACCCACGGCCGCCAGTGCGGCCAACCAGTCAGACTCGGCCTCTTTATTGACCTGCACCACCAAACCAAGCTCTTCATTAAATAACCAAGCTAAGGCCTGAGTTGGATCAAGATCACCAGGAAGGTTCAATTTGACCCCGCAGTGACCTGCCAGCGCCATCTCAAAGACAGTTGTCAAGACACCACCATCCGATCGGTCATGGCAGGCCAATAGCCGTCCGTCAGCCACCCAGGCCCAACATAATTGAAGTGCTTTCATGAGCGCCTCGGGATCATCCAGATCAGGCACCAAACCCAATCCATGGTGATCTTCTCGACTGAGTACTTGAGACAAAATAGACCCACCAAGTCGGGGCCCGTTGCCCTGACTAAAATCAATCAAGATAAGTGATGAACCCTCGGGTTTTACCATCGGTGTGACATGGTGATTCACATCACTGATCTGTGCAAATCCAGAAACGATCAAAGACACTGGCGAGGTCACCGACAAACGCTGCGCTGGATCGTCTGGGTTGTTCCACTGGGTGTGCATTGACAAAGAGTCCTTGCCCACGGGTATGGATAAACCTAAGGCCTGAGCCGTGCTACTGGCTGCCTCCACTGCCCGACGCAGTTGCGCGTCTTGGCCAGGTTGCCCAGCAGCGGCCATCCAGTTAGCGGAGAGTTTGATGCGACTGATCTGTTCAATGGCGACGCTCGCCAAGTTGGTCAGCACCTCGCCAATCGCCATCCGTGAGGCCGCCGACGCATCCCAGATCGCCAAGGGGGTTCGCTCGCCCATGGCCATGGCGGTACCAGCGTCCCCAAAATAATCTCTAAGCGTGATCGCACAATCAGCCACCGGCACTTGATAAGGCCCCACCAACTGATCTCGCACCGATAATCCACCCACACTGCGATCGCCAATCGTGATCAAAAATGACTTGGACGCCACTGTTGGGTGAGCCAGCACCGCCTCGACAGTGGACGCAAGATCAGCGTGAGACAAACCGCGATTCTCCGCAGGAATGGTTTGACAGGTCACCTGTCGATGCATGCTCGGCGGATTGCCCAATAACTGATCAAGCGCCATATCGATCACCGCCTCACCGCTCTGGCCATCACGGTCATCGATCACGACCAATCGTTGGTCTTCAGTGGCCAAGCCCAATGAGGCCACCGGACACTGCTCACGCTCGCATAGGGCGTAGAAAGCCTCCAGAGCGTCTCCTGCGATCCCCATGACGTAACGCTCTTGGGCTTCATTACACCAGATGGCCAAGGGTGACAATGAGTGGTCTGCATTGGGAATGGCGGCCAGAGATAAACGGCCACCCACGCCACCATCAGATAACAATTCAGGAATCGCGTTGGATAGGCCCCCAGCGCCCACATCATGAATGGCTTTGATCGGGTTAGCACTG
>JALQZL010000131.1 GCA_023258355.1 Wenzhouxiangellaceae bacterium
ATCAGCGGGAACACCCGCCACCAGACCTTCTTCATTCAAGTAAACCGCTTGGACCAAAAAGCCTTGCTCAGAACATGCCCTGAAAGAGACTTGTCCTTCAGCCAGATCATTGGCCATCAACTCAGCATCAATACCTGAAGTGGTCATGCCTGTTTCATCAATCGTGATAGACCGGTAGCCGTCAGCCCCAGCTTGCTGAGCAATGACAAGCGCCAAAGTGCCCTCACCACCGACAGCCACCCCATCAATTGGCGGCCAGTCATTCCCTTGTGTAGGCGCAGAGATATAGTAGGCCCGCCCGTCAGACGCGCCATCACACGTAACGGCACTTACCAAGGAAGGCGCCATCAGACACCCCCACCTGATCCAACACCAGCTTGTCTTGTTCATCTGCGCTGTCATCTCCAGTCGATTAAAAAAGCCAACAAAAAGTCAGGTTAGCTGAGCGGTGAGCATGCGTCAAATCACTTGGCTTTGTTGGGTCAATGACAGGCGATTGCCTGGGTTACACTCTGTACCCATGGACATCATTCACGCGGCTTTACTTGCACTGATCCAGGGACTCACGGAGTTTCTCCCGGTCTCTAGTCAAGCCCACCTGGTCTTGTACTCCCTCATCACAGGCCAGACCTATCAAGGCATCGACTTTGACATCATTCTTCACTTTGGCTCTTTGTTTGCCGTGGTGACCTATTTCCGCCAAGAAATCTTGGTCATGGCCAGAGACTGGCTACGCGCAGTCTTCGGTGGACAAGGCACCCAAGACAGCCAACTGGCGTGGCTGATTGTTCTTGCCACCGTGCCAGCCGGCATCTTGGGTTTGATGTTTAAGGACATCGCAGAGGTGGCACTGAGGAACCCCACCGTGATCGCTTGGGCGCTTATCGCGTTTGGGCTGGTTTTGGGCATTGCCGACTGGCGTTATCGAGGAGACCGTGATGAGTACAGTCTCGGGATCAAGGAAGCGTTAATCATCGGCTTGGCTCAGACCTTGGCCCTGATTCCAGGAACATCGCGCTCTGGCATCACCATCACGGCGGGGCTTTTTTTGGGGATGAGTCGAGAGGCAGCCACACGGTTTTCTTTTTTGCTGTCGATTCCGATCATCACTGCGGCGGGCTTACTCAGCACGCTAACGCTCATCCAATCAGGTCAGTCGATTGACCTAACCCCTTTTGTCATCGGATTTTTAGTGGCGGTTGTGAGTACCTATGCCTGCATCCACTATTTTCTCGCCTTCATTCGCCGTATTGGCATGCAACCTTTTGTCGCTTATCGAGTCATTCTCGGCCTGTTGCTACTGCTCTTCTACTATATCTAGCCGAACCTAGGCACGACTCATGAATTCGCCTGTTTCAGTATTGACCTTGATCGCCTCGCCGTTGGTAATGTAATCAGGCACCATGACATCAAGCCCTGTTTCCATGCGGGCTGGTTTGGCTGACTTAGACGCCGTTGCACCCTTAATCACGGGCGCTGTGTCTTCAACGGTCAGCACGACCGACTGAGGTAACTGACAGGCCACAGGCAAACCATCAATGATTAAGACATAGATATCCGCTTGGCCCTCCAATAAATAGTGGGCACCCTCGCCCACCGCCTCATTGGATAGCACATACTGACTGAAATCTTCTTGGTCCATGAACACCCAATCATCACCATCTCGATAGGAGTATTCGCAAACGCGGCGAACCAGATCCGCCTCTTTAACGACATCATCACCTTTAAACGTCACCTCACGGCGGTCCCCTGAGGGAATGGCACTCAGTTTGAACCGATAGAGGGTGCCGCCGCCCCGAGCAGTCGGCGAGGACCGGTCAATTTGACGAACGGCATAAACCACCCCATCATGCTCAATCACTTGACCGCGTTTTACTTCAGGCGCTTTTGGCATCACACTCACTCACGATTGAATTCGCGCATAGTATAGCCAAAGTGAAATGCACTCAGTTTGTTGCTTCCAATTGACTGGGGCTTTTATTATGCGCACCATCCACCTTAGGCGGACAAACGATTGAGGCATCCATAATGAGTTTACTGGGCGTTTGGCCAGGGAAAAGCTTTTACGAGACCGACTTGGGCAGTGATCGGATCATCTGCCCCAAGCCCAAGAAAGCAAGACACCATCAAGTCGTGATTATCGGCGGGGGTTTGGCAGGGTTGAGTACTGCATGGCGATTGCATGAGTTGGGGATCACCGACATTGCCTTGTGCGAACAGGGACAGCCAGGTGAGGGAGCCTCTGGTCGGAATGGTGGGTTTGTCTTTGCTGGTTACTCACTGCCAAACCAAGCGCTCTCGAAACAAGCAGGCCTTGAAGAAGGCCAAACACTCCACGGATGGACGCGGCAGGCAGTCCGTACCGTCCGCCAGCGCATTGAGTCCCTGCAAATAGATTGCCAGGCCAATGACAGTGGCGTTTTGCTGACAGATTGGTTCGGTGATGATGACGCTTTATTGGCTTTTCAACAGGCCATGCAAGATGACTTGGGATTTCCCTTAACCTTTATCGACCGGCCACAATGTCGTCAACTCATCCAGTCCCAGCGATATGGCAGTGCGCTCCATGAGCCTGGAAGCTTTCATTTTCAACCCCTTCGCTATGTCAATGGGTTGGTGAAGGCGCTGCTGGCTGAGGGCGTCGAGATTTATGGACAGAGCCCCATTGAGTCATTAGAGCGAATCACCCGAAACCCATCTAATGGCCATTGGCGTCTCATCACTGACTCGGCTGTCTTGAGCGCCGATGAGGTTGTCATCACCACCGGAGGCTACGACACTCGTTTATGGCCACGGCTGGGACGTGCCATTCAACCCATTGCCACATATATTGCTACCACAGAACCTTTGGGAGATCGCATCCATGCCCTTCTGCCCAAAGGACATGCCATTTATGACACTCGGTTTGCGTTTGATTATTACCGTCCGCTTCCAGACACGCGCCTTTTGTGGGGTGGGCGAATCTCCATTCAGGCCCGCAAGCCTCGGGCCATTGAAAAAGTGTTGCGACGGGATCTGACCAAAGTCTTCCCAGAGCTTGGTGAGGTGCATTTCGACCATGCCTGGGGTGGCTGGATGGGCTACACCCGCCATCAAATGCCGCTGTTAGGGCAAGACCCCTCCGGTTTATGGCACGCCACGGGTTTTGGTGGGCACGGCATGGCACCGACAACACTGGCAGGCGACGTGGTGGCGGAGGCTATCACGGGCAACCGAGACCGGCTACAGGCATTCCAGCGCTGGCAGCCTGTCTGGGCGGGTGGGCTGGCAGGCCGTGCCTGGGCACAAGGGACCTATTGGGCTTATCAACTCAAAGATGCGTGGCGCGATTGGGCCAAGCCCAGCCGAAGACCAATCGGCTGAGATATAATCACTACTTTGGTCAAGACGGATAAGGATTCTCGGACGTGTCGGTAGAGTCAGATAAAGCATTTATCAAGCAATTTAGCATCGTGCTGGTGGCCTTGGTGGTCTTTACCATCATTATCATGGGACTGGCAGCTATCCTCCACGGGCAGCTGGAACCCAAATACAACCCTGCACGAACCCAAGCCAAACTGGACCGTCTAGCGCCAGTGGCTGGTGTTTATGCCGGTGAAACCGGTCGCGCTGCTGCCTTGGCGGCGGCGGCTGCCGCCAAGCCCGCCGCTACTGCCGTGGCGTTTGATGGCTCGTTGGATGGCGCCATGATTTATGACAACGTGTGCGCGACTTGTCACGCCAACGGTGTGGCGGGTGCACCTGAAATGGTGGCCAGTGCTTGGGCAGGTCGATTAGACAAAGGCACCCAGACGCTCATTGACAATGCCATTAATGGCATTGGCGCCATGCCGGCACGGGGCGGACGTCGTGATTTGAGTGATGAGCA
>JALQZL010000132.1 GCA_023258355.1 Wenzhouxiangellaceae bacterium
ATTTGCCCGAGGGCCCGAGACTAATAACAGATATTTAAATGTTTTTTATCAATAACTTAGAAAATTAATATAGACCCCTAGTTAAGATACATGCCACCATTGACATGCAAGGTTTGGCCCGTGATGTAGCTTGCTGCTTCTGACGCCAAAAAAGACACCGCACTGGCGATATCCTCGGCACTCCCCAATCGCTTAACAGGAATGGTCGCTAGCAGCCCCTCTGCTTGCTTTTCAGACAGTGATGCGGTCATGTCCGTTTCGATAAAACCTGGCGCGATCACATTGCTTGTTATTTGTCGACTCGCCACTTCAAGCGCCAATGACCGAGAAAAACCCTCCAGTCCAGCTTTAGCCGCCGCATAGTTGGTTTGCCCCGGATTTCCCATTGATGCCACGACTGAGGAGATGTGAATGAAACGACCATAGCGTTGCTTGACCATCCCTTTCAGGCAGGCACGGGTCACCCGCATTGAGCCTGTGAGGTTGGCGTCAATCACCTTCAACCAATCCTCATCGCGCTGTCTCAACAACAATTGGTCTTGCGTTAGTCCAGCATTGTTCACCAAAACAGAGACTGCACCCGAATCAGACGCTATGGTTGCTACGGCATCGGTAATGCTGTCAGGATCGTCTAGTCTTAACTCTAAGCCTCTCGACGGCCCCAGCATTTCACTAATCGCAGCCGCACCTTTGGCTGAAGTGGCTGTGCCAAAAACGATCATCCCAGATTCGGCAAGCGTCGTTGCAATGGTTTGCCCAATGCCTCGACTGGCACCAGTCACCAAAGCGACTCGCGCTTTTGTCGATGTCTCCGAGCTCATTCGCCCACCTCCTGCTCATAGGCCACCCAAGTCACCTCTTTGTCAATCCGTCGCCCCAAACCAGTCAACACACGTCCCGGGCCACATTCGTAAAAATGATCCACCCCAAGATAAATCAGCGCCTTCATCGTTTTTGTCCACTGCACCGGCATGGCCAATTGCTCAACCAGTGCCTCCCGAATCGATTCAATGGTCTTTTTAGTTGACGCATCCACATTGTGAAAAACAGGAAACTTAGGCAGAGATAGCGAGATGTTTTCCAAAGATTTGCCGAGCTCTTTTCCAGCCTGCGCCATCAGCGCACAATGGGAGGGTACGCTGACGGGTAAAATCATGGCACGTTTGGCGCCAGCTGCCTTAGCCTGTAACATGGCTCGCTCAACGGCAGCAGCATCTCCGGCGATCACCAGCTGACCCGGTGAGTTGTAATTGGCAGGCGCAACGACCTCTCCCTCGGCTACCTCGCGACAGATCGCTTCTACCACATCATCTGGCAGTCCCAAAATGGCTGCCATCGTGCCCGTTCCCTCGGGCACTGCCTCTTGCATTAGTCGGCCGCGATTGGCCACCAAAGCAACCGCCTCCTCAAAAGCCAAGCTCTCCGCAGCGACCAAAGCACTGAACTCACCCAAGCTGTGTCCAGCCAATGCAACAGGTTCAAGGTTTGGATGTTGTGACCTCCACACCGACCACATAATCTGATTTGCGGTCAGCAGCACAGGTTGAGTGTGGGCTGTCTGATTAAGTGTTTCCTCAGGGCCCGACTCAATCAAGGCAGCCACATCATAGCCCAGCACATCAGAAGCCAAGCCCATCCAATACGCTTTGGTCTCGTGAAATGCCTCAGGGAGCTTATTGAGCATCCCAATGCTCTGGGAACCTTGACCAGGAAAAATCACAGCACAGGTCATCTGTTTAGTACCTGAGTAGCGCAGAAGCCCAGGTGAAACCACCACCAAAGGCCTCAAGCAAAAGTAGCTGATCACGTTTGATCCGTCCGCTGGTAATGCCCTCATGCAAAGCCAGAGGTACCGAGGCAGCTGAGGTGTTTCCGTGACGGTCCACAGTGACGATAACTTGGTCCATGTCCATCTGGAGTTTCTTCGCCGTCGCCTTGATGATCCTCAAGTTGGCCTGATGTGGGATGAGCCAATCAAGCTCGCTACGGTCAATATTATTGGCCTCAAGCGTTTCATCGACGATGCGCCCAAGGGTATTGACCGCGACTTTGAAGACCTCATTGCCCTTCATGCTCACAGCGATGCCCGCACGAGGTTCGTTGGGTAAGAAACCCCGTGACACGCCCACATCCACTTTTAACAAATCAGCGTGCGCACCATTGGCATGGATGTGGGTTGAGAGAATCCCCGGTGATGTGTCAGCGCTCAAAACAACAGCGCCTGCACCATCGCCGAATAGAACGCACGTTTGGCGGTCCCCCCAATCTAAGAGTCGCGTCAGGGTTTCGGCACCCACCACTAAAATATTTTTGGCGCTTCCGGAGCGGATGTATTGATCGGCAATTGACAAGGCATAGACAAACCCTGAACAGGCTGCGTTGACATCAAATGCGCCGCCGTCAGAGAGGCCCAGGCGGTGTTGTAGAAGACAAGCTGTCGACGGAAAAATCAAATCTGGCGTTGTGGTGCCAACAATGAGGAGATCAATATCATCTGGCCCCAAACCAGCCGATTGCATCGCCTCTTTGGCCGCACCCTCGGCAAGATCACAGGTGGTTTGCCCGTCAGCGACCACCCGACGTTCGCGAATGCCTGTCCGCTCCTGGATCCACTGATCACTGGTGTCAACGAATGCTTCCAGATCCTGGTTAGTCAGGACTTTCTCCGGAAGACAATGCCCTGTGCCGGTAATCCTTGCATACAAACGCTCAGTCATTCCGATACCTCACTGTAAGCTGCGATGTCGGCTACGACGCCGCATGTCAGGCCTGAAATCCTTCAGGCCCTCAGGCGCTCGGGCTTACTCGGCCGTTGCTTCCTCTGTCTCATCGACTTCAGGCGCGACCTCAACCACCTGACGACCACGATAGAAGCCTTCCGCTGATACGTGATGTCTTCTGTGTGTCTCGCCCGTGGTCGGCTCTTCTGACAATGCGGCGCTTTTCAATCCATCATGAGATCGGCGCATGCCTCGTCTTGAAGGTGTTTTTCTGCTCTTTTGAACTGCCATGGGTTCTATCTCCAATCATTCCCAAGCCATCAACTTGGACGCTCTTTTTTCAGTTTTGCCAACACTTCGAAAGGCCGATGTGTTGGCTCCTTTGCTTCATTCTGCGATGCCTCAGCTGGTTGGTCTGGCGCCGGTGCACTCGGATCCATAGGAACCAGAGGCAATGCCAAAATCAACTCTTCCTCAACTAATCGCGCAATTTCTAGTTCATCTGTCTCGCAGACCAAGGGCTCATAGTCCTCAGGCAATTCCGATGCCTGATCTGGCGAGGACACAATCCCCACTCGAGACTGGCTCTTGATCGGCAACAAAAACCGATCCAATGTCCTTTGACACGTCAATGGCGCATCAGTCTCAATCATCACATCCGCAACCACTCGGCCCAGACCATCATGCCCAAATTGGATGCGAAAGTTCACCACATCCTCTGGATCGGGCAAGGTGAGCAGATCAGCGACCCGTTGCAGTGTTTGCAGCGGCATACTTCCTGAAAACTGCCGCTCTGCCGCTGCGACTTTCTCGACCCGCACCCGATCAGGATAATTCCGTGACATAAGCCGCCTAGTATATCATTGACCGAGTTTCCACAACAATTGTTCTGTTCACAATGAAAATCATCCTCGCTTCCAGTTCTCCCTATCGGCGCCAATTGTTGGAACGTCTCAATTTTGCCTTTGAAACTGCCTCACCAGATGTGGATGAGACCCCGCGACCAGCGGAAAGTGGGCGTGAGCTGGCGGAGCGGCTAGCCGCTGCCAAAGCCAAAAAAATCGGGCGTGATCTACCAACGGCGTTTCACGAGGA
>JALQZL010000133.1 GCA_023258355.1 Wenzhouxiangellaceae bacterium
AAAGAGACAGCACACATCATTTCAGTGGATGAAGGCCCAAGACGCGACACTACGCCAGAAGCTTTGGGCAAGCTTAGATCCGTCTTTAATGCCCGAGGCTCAGTGACAGCGGGCAATAGCTCACAAATGTCAGATGGGGCGGCGGCCTTGATTTTGGTCTCGGAGAAGGTACTGACTGAGCTTGGCGTAGAGCCCTTGGGCGTATTCCGAGGCTTCTCTGTCGCGGGTGTTCCACCAGAGATCATGGGTATTGGACCCATTGAAGCCATTCCAAAGGTTTTGAAGCAAACTGGCATTCGAAGTGAAGAGCTAGAGTGGATTGAGCTCAATGAAGCCTTTGCTGCGCAATCGTTGGCGGTGATCCGACAGCTCGAGTTAGATCCTGAAAAAATAAACCCGCTGGGCGGCGCGATCGCCCTTGGTCACCCTTTGGGTGCGACCGGTGCCATCCTCGCAGCCAAGATGCTCCACGGGATGAAACGAACAGGTCAGCGTAAAGGCATGGTCACCATGTGCATCGGCACAGGCATGGGGGCCGCCGGCATTTTTGAACGCGTCTAGTTCGCCTTCGTACTATGGTCAGTGGCAGCGGCCTCACTGCCACTGACCTCATCCTACCGCTCGACAGTCTCGACCACCTCGGCACCACCCGATGACCAGCGAGGGTCATGGGCGGCTTGCATAGTGTTCGTCGATATATCCCACATCACGCCGTGCATGTTGCCCCAAGTGCGGTTTCGTTCTTGGACCTGATGACCCAACGCTTCGAGTCCGTCAATGGTCTCGGGCGAGAGACTATCGGGTTCGATAGAGATGCTATCGGGAAGGTATTGATGGTGAAATCGTGGGACTGACACCCATGACATGGGTCCGTTACCGTCAATAAAATCGAGCAAGCCGAGAAGAACCATGGTGATAATCCGTGAGCCTCCGGGCGTGCCGAGGACGGCCACTCGTTCATCGGAGCGAACAATGGTGGGCGTCATTGAAGACAGCATCCGTTTGTATGGCTCAATGGCGTTGGCACTGAACCCGACCAAACCATAAGCATTGGGCTCACCCGCCTTCGCTGAAAAGTCATCCATTTCGTTATTGAGCAAGACACCCGTGCCTGGGGGCGCATACGCTGCCCCATAGGGAAGATTCACCGTGAGTGTGGCTGAAACCATATTCCCCTCGGCATCAATCAACGAGAAATGCGTGGTGTTATCGCCCTCAGGCCAAACAGTGGGATCGTTAGCAAGCGAAGCGGACGGTGTCGCTCTGTCTATTCGCAAATGCGTTCGCAGGCCAGCCGCGTAATCTTTTGATAATAAAAGATCCACTGGCACATCAACAAAATCGGTGTCTCCAAGATAAAGCGCCCGATCCCGATAAGCTCGACGCATGGCCTCAGAAATAACGTGGATCCGCTCTACTGAGGACATCCCCGACAAATCATAGGCCTCCAAAATATTGAGCATCTGCGCTAAGGCAATGCCACCTGATGATGGTGGCGGGGCGGTAATTAATTCATAGCCTTTGTATTCGGTGGTAATGGGCTGACGCTCCTTTACCTCATAGCGCGCCAGATCATCCAGTGTCCAAATCCCACCAGCCGCTTGGGTGCCTGCCACCAGTTTCTCAGCGACATCACCCTTATAGAAACCATCCCTCCCGTGATCAGCCAGCGCACGCAATGTCTTGGCAAGGTCTGGCTGGACAATGAGATCACCCACTTGGGGCACCTCACCTGACGGCATAAAGATCGCCGCTGTCTCTGGCCAACGGTTCATCACCCCTTCGCGCATCGCCAAGAGGGTGACGTATTTTTCGTCCGCCGGAAATCCCTGCTCCGCCAACTGGATGGCAGGGTCAAGGAGTACTGCTAGAGGCAAGCTGCCATATTTTTGTGCGATGTGATCCCACGCCGCTGGCGCGCCGGGGATACCGGCAGCCAAACCTCCGTTGACAGCCAAGTCCCGATCGACGGCACCTGACTCATCCAAATACATGTCTCGATGAGCCTTCCCTGGTGCCACTTCGCGACCATCCACCATGACTGACAGCTGATCATCATGGCTGTGTAACAACCAAAATCCACCACCGCCGATCCCTGATGAGGCTGGCTCGACAACCGCCAAAGCGGCTGAGACCGCCACAGCAGCATCGTAGGCATTGCCACCCTGAGCCAAGATAGACAGGCCAGTCTCAGTCGCCAAGGCATGTGCACTCGACACAGCATAAGCCTGCGGTTGTGGTTTTGCGAAAGCCACACAAGTCCAAATCAAAAAGCCGCAGGCCATGGCAGCTATCAAACTTTTTTTCATTTCACTTGCCCAAAATGTTCAGACAAGGCTGTCGCCACCAAAGGATGAACAAACTCGCTCACATCGCCGTGGAGCCTGGCGACCTCTTTCACCAAAGTCGATGAGATAAAACCATGCGCCTCATCTGGCGTCATAAACATGGTTTCCACTTCTTTAATCAAATGGCGGTTCATGGATGCGAGCTGAAATTCATATTCAAAGTCAGAGACCGCTCTGAGCCCTCTCAAGATAACGCCCGCGCCCTCCTCCACCACGAAATTAGCCAGCAGATTATCGAAGCCTTTGACCTCCACATTCTTTAAGTGATGTTCAGACAGCACGCGCTCGGTCAATTCAATTCGTCTCTCCAGACTAAAGGCTGGCTGTTTGTGGGGGCTCTGGGCGATGGCAATCACGACACGTTCAAAGACACGTGCCGCACGGAGCACCAGATCAGTATGGCCATTTGTCATCGGGTCAAATGTCCCAGGATAAATGGCGGTAGAGTGGCTCAGGGCAGGCATGAGGGCTTCGTTCTCCAAGATCTCAACAGACTCACGCTCCATCATAACGCACCAAACAGGCTTGGACCTGCCCGAGGATCTTTTCTCGCACCAGTTCAACATGCTTAGGAAGACTCTCCGAACTGATCGGCGCTGAGGCAGGAGACTCCAAATAAATAAACCCTTTAGGGGCAATTAACCGTTTTCCAACCAGCGTGCGTAAGACCTGCTTTTGGAGATCAAGATCAAAAGGTGGATCGACAAAAATAATGTCGAACCGCGCCTGGGCCTGCGCCAGCCAAACCAGCACATCAGCCAAGACAAACGCTGCCCGTGTTATTCCAGGCCACGTCTGGGTCGCTTGCCTGACCGCCTCGATGAGCTGTGGCGAACTTTCCACAAAGGTCACAGAATGGGCACCCCGAGAGATCGCCTCTAAGCCCAGGGCACCGGTCCCTGCGAATAAATCAAGACAGGTGGCACCTGAAATATCATTCATCAACCAGTTAAAAACGGTTTCTCGAACCCGGTCGCCTGTTGGCCGAAGCATCGGGTGGTCAGGCACGGGCAAGCGCCGACCACGCCAGTCTCCTGCAATGATTCGAACTTGATGTGCTGACTTATCTGAAGCCATAGGGTGATAGGATAGCGTTTATTTGGATCTGAGCAATGTTTTCTATATTCAAACGCAAAAAATCAGGCGCTGGCGTGGAGAAAACCGCGCGGGATACCTCGCCCTCGGGGGATGTCGATCCTATTGAGTCTCGCTTGCATCGGACTCGCAGCAGCCTGAGCCATTTATTCAGCCTGATTGATAATGCCAAACGCGTTGATTCGCTTCTAATCGAAGAAATCGAGACCACTTTGCTCATGGCATTGGTGTGTCACCTGTCTTGTC
>JALQZL010000134.1 GCA_023258355.1 Wenzhouxiangellaceae bacterium
TGTGACACGCGTGAGTTCCGATGAGGGTGCGCCCCAAGGTGTATCCACTACAAACGCTTCGTGATCTTGGAAAAGCGTTAATGCACCGGTACCACCGATCACACCGAGTGCCACTGGTGTCAACTCAGCTGGCTTCACGACACACTCCAGATCGAATCCAGTTGACGCCACAGGCCATCCAGATCCATGCCAAATCCGAAAACATATTCGTCAGGAACCTCTAATGCGGCATCATCGACCCAATCTCGGGGGAGTCCTCGATCATGCATTTTCTTCACAGCAACCACCGTGATGACGCGAGTGGCCCCACTGGCCAATAGCGACGCCTTGACCGCAGCCATGGTGTATCCCTCGTCGAAGATATCATCGACCACAACCACGGTACCGCTCACCTTCTCCGGACGCCTTACCCACTGCAAATCACGTCCAGTGCGCTCCTCTCGGTAGCGAGTGGCATGCACATAATCTAGCTTGATCGGAGATTGCAGTTTCTGTACCAAAGACACTGCCGGAAGCACACCGCCATTCATTAGCGCCATCAGCGTAACCTCCTGATCATTGCTAATCAGGGTTTCTATGCGCTTGGCCTGCGCAGCCATCGCTTCATCAATCTGCTCGGCATCAATCAGTAGCCGCGCCCCCTGTGGCCATTTTGGTGATGACATCATGCTCGGGAACCCTCCTTGGTGTCTTCAGCAGCCAGCGCTTCGGCCTGCTCGAGTTTGAGCGTTCGTGTGGGATAGGCAATCTCAGCACCATGACTTTGGATAATAGCGCCAATCTTAAGCAAGACTTGTTCACGGACGCGATGATACTCAGTCCATTCTTTTGTTTTGGTAAAGCAATACACCATAATGTCGAGTGACGATGCACCAAAAACATCAAAATGAACCATCAACGTCTGGTCGCTGGCAATGTCCGGATGGTCGACTAACATCGTGCGGACATCATCTACCACCTGGCCAATCACAGCCTCATCGTCGTAACGAATCCCAACGTGCTCAAAGATACGCCGATGCGTCATACGCGAAGGGTTTTCTAAAGTGATTGTGGTGAAAGTTGCATTGGGAATATACATAGGGCGCTTATCAAATTTCCGCACAGTGGTCACGCGCCAACCAATCGCCTCAACCGTGCCTTCAATCTCCTTGTCAGGTGAGCGAATCCAATCTCCCACGGAGAATGGGCGATCCATAAAGACCATGAGGCCACCAAAGAAATTCGCAATCAGGTCTCTGGCCGCCAAACCAACCGCAACACCACCCACACCTCCTGCAGCAAGAAAACCAGAAATAGGAATCTCTAGAATACTGAGGGTGGTCAGAACGCCAGTGAGGACGACTGCGATCCTGACGATGCGCCCAAGCACACTGACTGTTGTGATGTCATACGCTTTTTGGTGCCTTTGGCGCTCACTGACAAACGCATGCTCAAAGCCTGTGGTTAACCGGAATGCAAACCAAGTGGCCGAGACCACCAATCCAAGTTGACCGAGTGAGGCCAAGAACGCATCATCAAATCCAATGGCACTGGTGTGCGGGCTAATTGCACGAGCGGCGAGCACTAAACCCTGCCACCAAATCAGCAACGAGATGGGGCGCTTGCCGGCATAAACGATGGCGTCGTCCCAGAGGCGATTAGTTTTCTTAGCGATCACATCCAAGCGTTTGACAAAAATGCGATAGATGGCCTCCAGCAACAAGGCGGCCAAAATGATCAAGAAGGCCTGCAAAACCCATGCTGGCAGGCCAATCCATTGCCCCACAGACTCGATGCTTAAATTCATGACCCCTCCTCAGCTAATTGCGTCAGTGACTTCTTCCAAAATCGAAACTCAGACACCTGCTCCTGTTCTTCTAGCGAAGCCAACGGCTTCGCACTCAAGCTAGCCAAACGCACCGGATCAGGCTTGGGCCAATCATGGTCGAGTGCGGTCGGCACTGACTCTGGTTGACAGACTAAAGCCAAGTCACAACCGGCCTCAAAGGCTTCATGTAATCGTGCGGGCAGATCGCCAAACGCACTGGCACCTACCATATCCAAATCGTCAGAGACCACCAATCCTGTAAATCCCATCTCTTTTTTGAGGCGCTGCTGAATCCAATAGCGCGAAAATCCTGCAGGACGTGGGCAAAGGTTTGGATAAATGACGTGTGCCATCATAACCAACTGAAGCTCTGGTGCGAGTGCGATGAAGGGCTTCTCATCCCCGGCGATAGCCCCAGCAGAGCGATCGTCCATAACAATCTCATGATGTGTATCTGCCTGAACAGATCCATGCCCCGGATAGTGCTTCGCACACACAGACATGCCCGCATCTCTCATCCCTGCAATGTAGTAACGCGCCAAGGCAATCACAGCGTCTGGCTCAGAGGCCATGGCCCGGTCTGAGATCACCTCACTGATGCCTCCCAAATCTAAAACAGGCGCCCAGCTTAAGTCCACACCATGCCCGATCACCTCTGCCGCCATCACCCGCCCGTGTCGATAGGCCAAATCACATGCCCGGTCGGGATAGTTGCCAAACCAGCGCCCTAATAAGCTCAGGGGTGGCAAGGGCGTGAAGCCCTCTCTAAACCGTTGGACCCGACCCCCTTCTTGGTCCACCGTGATCAAAAGCTCAGGAGACCGAAGTGCCTTGATTGCCCGACATAAGCTTTTTAATTGCGTTGGATCTTGGTAATTGCGGGCAAACAAAATCACGCCACCCACGCTTGGATGACTCAAGACCTCTCTGGTCTTGGGTATCAGCTCAACACCCTCGAAGCCAACGATCAAAGGGCCCAGAGTTGTCATGGTCGCCCCTCGAAAAGCGCAATGGATTCGACATGCGCTGTATGAGGAAACATATCGGCAATGCCTGCTGTTTTCAGATGATAGCCATAGTCTTTGACTAAAATCCCCGCATCACGCGCCAAAGTGGCTGGATTGCAAGAGACATACACAATCCGCTTGGCCTGACTTGCCGCAACCACTGGCAAGACCGACTCAGCCCCCGAGCGTGGCGGGTCAATCAAAACCGCATCAAAGGATTGTCTCAAAAAAGCATGCGCCTCTGGCGCCAGTGACAGATCAGCCACATGGAAAAAGGCGTTTGATAATTTGTTAGCCAAAGCATTGGCCTTTGCAGCCTCAACCAAAGTTGCATCACCCTCCACACCTACCACCTCTTTGGCACGGGTGGCCAACGGCAATGTGAAGTTACCCAGCCCACAAAAAAGATCAAGCACTCGGTCTTGTTCATCGAGGCTTAACCACTCGAGCGCTCGTCTAATGAGTTGTTGGTTAATCTTCGCATTGACTTGAATAAATTGCTCTGGATGGAAGCTCAACTGAATATCAAAGTCTGGAAGCGTGTAGGACAAAGTGCCCGATTCGGTGAGACCATGGATCGTATCGGGCCCTTTCGGCTGAAGATACACAGCAATGTGATGAGCATCTGACCATTTCTTGAGCGCCATCACATCGTCACTGGTCAAAGCCTCAAGGTGTCGAATAATCATTGCCGCCGACTCATCACCCACAGCAATTTCTATCTGAGGAACAGCACTGCGCACAGACAGTTGACCCACCAAATCAGAGAGCGCTTCCAATTTTTGACCAAACACGGGATCCAGAACATCACAATGACCAATGTCAGCCACGAAGCGACCTTGCTTTTCGCGAAAGCCAACCAAGACACGG
>JALQZL010000135.1:0-384 GCA_023258355.1 Wenzhouxiangellaceae bacterium
GGCGTTTTTAACCCTGCCAGGCTACGCCAAGCTGACAGGGCCTCATTTAGAACATAACCAGAAGGGGAGTAACGAGCAATGAATAATGTGAATACCATCATTGAATTGGAAAAAGACTGGCTTGAGAATCCCCGATGGGTGGGCGTGGAGCGGCCTTATGACGGCGCTGAGGTCATAAGATTGCGGGGCAGCTTGACGATCGAATACACCCTCGCCCGTCGAGGGGCAGAGCGGCTATGGACGTTGATGCATGAGCAGGATTATGTCAACGCACTTGGGGCGCTGACGGGGAACCAGGCCATGCAGCAGGTGCGGGCTGGACTGCAGGCTATCTACCTCTCCGGCTGGCAAGTGGCTGCTGATGCCAACCTAGCAGGTCAGATG
>JALQZL010000135.1:394-3661 GCA_023258355.1 Wenzhouxiangellaceae bacterium
GACCAATCCCTAGATCCGGCCGATTCTGTGCCAGCGGTGGTTCGTCGGATCAACAATGCGCTCATGCGGCAAGACCAGATTCAATCAGCAGAACAAGAGGGCAATATCGACTGGTTTGCACCGATTGTGGCTGACGCTGAGGCGGGGTTTGGTGGTGTCTTGAATGCGCATGAACTCATGAAGGATATGATTCAGGCAGGCGCTGCCGGCGTTCATTTTGAGGATCAATTGGCCTCTGCCAAAAAATGTGGGCATATGGGCGGGAAAGTGCTCGTGCCCACGCAAGAGGCAGTCCAAAAGCTGATCGCCGCCAGATTGGCTGCCGACATTTGCGGTGTGCCCACCATTATCGTGGCCAGAACCGATGCCATGGCCGCAGATCTTCTGACCTCAGATGTGGATGAGCGCGATCAGGCCTTTTTGACTGGCGAGCGCACCGTTGAGGGCTTTCACCGAGTCAATGCTGGCCTCGATCAGGCCATCGCCAGAGGCCTTGCATACGCGCCTGTGGCTGACCTTATTTGGTGCGAAACAGCCACGCCGGACCTTGATCACGCCAAGACCTTTGCTGAGGCCATTCGGTCTGAGTTCCCAAACAAAATGCTGGCTTACAATTGCTCGCCAAGTTTCAACTGGCGGAAAAACTTGAGCGACACTGACATTGCTCGCTTTCAAAATGAGTTGGGCGCCATGGGCTATAAATTTCAGTTCATTACCCTTGCTGGGTTTCATGCCCTCAATCACTCCATGTTCCAGCTGGCCTTGGGGTACAAAGCGGAGCAAATGAGTGCCTATGTGAGGCTTCAGGAAGCGGAATTTGCCGCCGAAGCGCAGGGCTATACAGCCACCCGCCATCAGCGTGAGGTGGGCACGGGTTATTTCGATCAAATCACCCAAGTGGTCAGCGCGGGTCATTCCTCGCTCAGTGCTTTGACAGGCTCCACAGAAGAGGCCCAATTTAAAAGCTAATTCATCACTTGAAATCCCCCCATCTGTGCCACAATCTTTGGGGTATGGATATCTACTCAAATGGTGGCTGGGCGCCCATTCGGTTAAGCGAAGAGCCCTCCGATGAGGGGCCTGAACGCATTGCTGACGATGGCTTAGCGCTCGAGGAGGTGAAGCCAGCACTCGAGCGGCCATCGCTTTATCGCGTGGTCATCTTGAATGACGACTACACACCGATGGGTTTCGTTATCGATGTCCTCAAGCGCTTCTTTGGGATGTCAGAGGATCAAGCGACCAGCGTGATGCTCCATGTGCACACCCGCGGGCGAGGCGTTGCTGGTATCTATACTTTTGAGATCGCCGAGACCAAAGTGGCTCTGGTGAACGATTATGCGCGTGAGAATGAACATCCCTTGCAATCCACGCTAGAACCGGCAGAGGGCTAAGACGATGTTTTCCAAAGATCTCGAAATTTCTATCTCTCAGGCCTATCACACCGCCAGAACTCGGCGACATGAGTTTTTAACTGTTGAGCACCTGCTGCTGGCTTTGGTTGACAACCCCTCAGCGCGTGAGGTTTTGGAGGCTTTGGACGCTGACCTCACGGCTTTGACCTTTGAGTTGACCGCGCTGCTTGATGAGACAACGCCTGTCATTGATGAGGATGATCAACGTGACACTCAACCCACCATTAGTTTCCAACGGGTATTGCAACGGGCGCTCTATCATGTCCAGTCGGCGGAGAGAGCTGAGGTACTTGGGGCAAATGTGTTGGTTGCTATTTTTGCCGAGAAAGAATCTCAAGCAGTGTATGCGCTATCAAAACAGGACATCACTCGTCTTGATGTCGTCAATTACTTGTCCCACGGGCTGGGTAAGGACGGAGATTGGGTGAGTGACAACCCCAACCAAGAAGCTGAGGCGTCGAGTGAGAAAGCTGCTGAATCCTCGCCACTCGAACAGTTTGCACTCAATCTGAATGCGCAAGCTCAAGCGGACAAAATTGATCCGTTGATTGGGCGTGATGAGGAAATTGAGCGCACGGTGCAGATTCTGTGTCGAAGGAGAAAAAACAACCCATTGTTCGTGGGGGACTCGGGCGTTGGCAAGACGGCTTTGGCCGAGGGACTGGCGCGCCGAATCATTGAGAAGAATGTCCCTGAAGTGTTGATGGATGCTGAAATCTGGTCACTGGATATGGGCTCACTGGTGGCAGGGACGAAATACCGAGGGGATTTTGAGAAGAGACTTAAAGGCGTTCTGAAAGACCTTCAATCCAAACAGCACGCCATCTTATTTATTGATGAAATTCACACCATTATTGGGGCTGGCTCGGCATCGGGTGGCGTTATGGATGCCTCAAATTTGATTAAGCCAGTGCTTGCCAATGGGCAGTTGCGGTGCATAGGTTCCACCACTTTTGAGGAATACCGAACCATTTTTGAAAAAGACCGTGCCCTGGCTCGACGTTTCCAGAGAGTGGATGTGGATGAGCCATCGGTGGCTGAGACGATTGAGATTTTGTCAGGACTCAAACACCGCTTTGAAACCCATCACCAAGTCAGTTACGCCCCAGAGGCCTTGAAAGCGGCCGCAGAACTTTCAGCTCGGCATCTGCATGACCGTAAATTGCCAGACAAGGCCATTGATGTCATTGATGAAGCAGGGGCACGCGAGCGATTAAAGCCTGAAGGAAACCGAGCTGAGGTCATCAGTGAAATCGAGGTGGAAGAGGTGATCTCTAAGATGGCCAAGATTCCATCGCGACAGGTGACACGTTCTGATCGGGATGCATTAAAGACGTTGGATCGGGACCTTGGTATGGTTGTGTTCGGTCAGGATAAGGCGATTGAGTCATTGACGGCTGCGATTAAAATGTCGCGTTCTGGCCTAGGTGATCGGGATAGACCAATCGGTAGCTTTCTTTTCGCCGGACCCACCGGGGTTGGCAAAACCGAAGTGACCCGTCAGCTCTCACTCACTCTCGGGATTGAGTTGATTCGTTTTGATATGTCTGAGTACATGGAGGCTCACACCGTGTCCCGGTTGGTGGGGGCACCGCCTGGCTATGTGGGCTTTGACCGCGGTGGTTTGCTCACTGAGGCGGTGAGCCAACATCCGCACGCGGTGTTGTTACTCGATGAAATTGAGAAGGCGCATCCTGATGTCTACAATGTTCTTTTGCAAATCATGGACCATGGAACATTAACAGACGCCAATGGGCGATCGGCAGACTTTAGGAATGTGATTTTGGTGATGACCACCAATGCGGGTGCCGCCCATATTAATCGCAGAAATATAGGTTTTACCCAAAGCGAT
>JALQZL010000136.1 GCA_023258355.1 Wenzhouxiangellaceae bacterium
CTCCAAGGCAGCCAGCACAAACATCTCTGAGGCGATGTAAGCATCGCCGCGCTCGGAGGCAATTTTATCCGTGAGATTCAAGACCCGGCCCAGATCATTGGATACATTGACCTGCCCTGCTTGACCTGATTGGGTCGGGAATCCCTCTAAGGCCTCCCCAATCGACGAGCGCAAGCGATTGACCTCGACACCACCGTGGGTTAAGAGACCCCGCATACCACCGCCTTCTTGGTCTAGCAAAGCGACCATCAGATGCTCAGGCTCCAGTAGGCCATGATCCATCCGCACAGCGAGGCTTTCCGCCTCAGCGATGGCCTGGGCAAACTTGGCGGTTAACTTATCCATTCTCATCGGGAAAGCTCCAAAAAATAATCAACTTATCCACAAGATGGGGGCCCTCCCCCTCTATATTCAAGGGTGCTTATGTTGACTCTCGCCCTAACAGTGCACAAATACACCTGTAAATACTAAATTTACGCGTAGTTTTGAGATATACTGTCACCACAGGAGATTTTCATCTCGGGCAGGCTATGTTGAGGAGTGCAGACAGGTGGCTCACAGCTTGATTAAAAGGGCCTTGAGGGACCGTCTGACCAACCATCTCGGGCTGGGGGAGGCCAGAGGTCAAGATGCCTCAACCGTGTTGGTGGGCCCAAAGGGCGTGGGCAAGAGAACCTTGGCGCGTCGCTGGCCCAAGGAGCGTATCAGGTGCGTCTCTCAGCGAACTCAGGCCGCTGGTGCGCCCGCCATAGTCCATGTGCACCCCCTGACGGTGAGCGAGTTGGGGATACGCACGCGCGCCCAGTTTCAGACCTTTCTTGAACGCGGGGGCTTCCCCCAAGACGTCTGGGCCTCTTCCACTGCTGGATTGACAGGCTTGCCCACCCACCTCCATACAGGCCTCGCCCATATCGCTGAGAAATCAGGACCTCGTGGGGCTGGCACGTCCATCCATACTGCCATGATGGCGCTCTCCCATTGGGTGGGACGACCTTTGTCTGTGCATGCCTTAGCCAAGCAACTGGGTCTGGCGGATCACACACTGAGACGCTGGTTGGTCTCTTTGGAGGATCATTTTGCGCTGTTTACACTCACTCCCCTGCAAAGCCCCGTGGGAAGTCACCATTTTCGTGCATTGAGAAAAAATCAAAAGCATTATCCCTACGATTGGCGTTTGGCTGTGGGTGATCACCACCGCATGGAGGCCTTGGTGGCAAATCACCTCCTGGCTTGGATAGATCACTATCGCGACTTTACAGGCATGGCCCTGTCACTGCGCTACTTTCGTGACTGTGATCAGCGTGAGGTGGACTTTGTGGTGACCGATGAGCATCAGCCGATTTTATTGATCCAATGCGCCCCCACAGCGCACCAGCCTTGTCGAGATTTAAGTTATTTACAGAAAAAATGCCCCAATGCTCAGGCTTGGCAAGTGGCCTTAGATGGGCCAGACAGGCCGGAGGCTCGGCGGGGATTCTTGGTGGCCCATCCGCTGTCATTGCTACGGGCACTGACCACCCATTCACAACTTACTTTGCCTAAAGCCGATACACTGTCCACTTAACTGGTTTAGGAAAATTTATGGGCAATCGATTGTCAAAAATCTACACACGCACCGGAGATGATGGCACCACGGGGCTTGGGGATGGGTCGAGGACGCAGAAGGACTCTCTGAGGGTGGAGGCCTATGGCACTGTTTATGAGCTCAACAGCACGCTTGGGATGTTAATCGCAACAATTGAGGATGAGGGAATTGCTGAAATTTTGCTTGATGTCCAGCACGATCTGTTCGATTTGGGTGGTGAGCTCTGTATGCCTGAACTTAGCCTAATTAAAGACGATCACACCAGCCGAATTGAATCAGAGCTGGATAAGCTGAACGCCGCATTGCCTCCCCTGAAAGATTTCATTTTGCCCGGTGGTTCTTTGTCTGCAGCGCAAGCGCACTTGGCCAGAACCATTTGCCGCCGCGCAGAACGTCGCGTCATCTCATTGGCACGCCAAGAACCCGTCAATGATGTGGTCATTCACTACCTCAACCGCCTCTCTGACCTATTATTTGTGATCGCAAGAACAGCTGCCCGTGCCTCTGGCGCTGGCGAAGTGTTATGGGACCATGACAGGAAACGCTAGCTTTGAGAAGTAGCTGAGGCTTGTGCCTCTTCGTCAGCCTGAGAAATCGCTTCCAGCAGCTTTCTTTCATGGGATAAACCCATCCCCAGACTGACACACATCAAAACCAGCACCAATGTGAATGGCAATGCAGTACTGATCGCCCCTGCTTGCAATGCACCCAAGACAGTGCTTCCCCCTAAACCCAGTAACACGCCCGCAATTGACCCCTGAGTGACTACCCAAAAGACACGCTGTAACTTCGGCGCATCGGTCTTGCCACCTGAGGTGATGCTATCAATCACCAAAGATCCAGAATCTGATGAGGTAATGAAGAAAACAAGCACCAAGATAATCGCCAAAAAAGAGGTGATATTGGTCATGGGTAACTGACTCAGCATATGAAACATAGCCAAAGAGGAATCGGCAATCCCATTGGCCAATTCTCCAACACCATTGGTCGCTTGCTCGATGCCGATCCCGCCAAACGTCCCCATCCAAATCATGGTGACCAAAACAGGGATAACCATGACAACCAACAAGAATTCGCGGATAGTGCGTCCATAGGAAACGCGGGCAATAAACATCCCGACAAAGGGTGACCAAGAAATCCACCACGCCCAGAAGAAAATAGTCCAATCATGATAGAACGCCGTGTCTTCTCGACCCACAGGGTTCGACAAAGGCATGAAATAGTTGATATATCCCCAGGCAATGGCACCAATGTGATCAGCCACCGACAGGAGCGATGCGGCGACCATCACGAAGATCAGTAGGGCAAATGCCATCAGCATGTTGATGTTACTGAGCACCTTGACCCCACCCTCGATGCCTCGCAACACAGAAGCCAGTGCGACTAAAGTCACTAGCCCGATAATAAAGATCTGTGTTCTCAAGCCCGCTGGAAAATCAAATAGAAACACCAAACCGCTAGTGGCTTGCTGAGCACCAAAGCCCAATGAGGTGGCCAAACCGAAAATCGTTGCCAACACGGCCATGATGTCGATCAAGTGCCCCGGCCAGCCCCAGACCCGATCACCGAGCAAGGGATAGAAACTTGACCGAAGTGTTAGGGGCAAGCCTTTGTTATAGGCAAAAAAGGCCAAGGCCAACGCTACGAGCCCGTAAATGGCCCATGGATGAATGCCCCAGTGATACATTGTTGTGCCTAATGCCGCCGCTTTCGCATCATCACTGAGCGCACCCACACCCAATGGTGTGGCGCTGGAGCCTGTGAAGTAGCCTACGGGTTCGGCAACACTCCAAAAAACCAGCCCGATCCCCATGCCAGCAGCGAATAGCATGGCAAACCAAGACATGCGAGAGAAATCTGGCTTTGCCTCATCGCCACCTAGGCGAATACTCCCCACCGGCAAGACAATTAGGGCCAGACTAAACAATAGAAAAAGGTTGCCTGCTGACAGAAACAGCCAATCAAAATCATTCAGAATAGCTGTTCGAATCGTGCCAAGATTTTCGCTAGCGGTGGCTGGAAAGACCAATGCCCAAGCGACGAACAATAAAATCAGGCCCGCACTGATC
>JALQZL010000137.1 GCA_023258355.1 Wenzhouxiangellaceae bacterium
GAGCGCAAGGCCCAACAGGGAAGTTTTTATCAAAGTCATGATCCGTTGATCCTTCATCATTAAGCCGGCACCGCATCGGCGCTGGGTTCTAAAACTTTTTCTTCATTCATTCTTAGCAAGCTGGGAAGCAAGATCAGTGTAAACAAAGTACTCACCGCCAAACCGCCCACAATCACTGCCGCAAGCCCTCGGTATAACTCGGTCCCTGAACCCGGGAGCAGCAGTAAGGGCAACATGCCAAATAAGCTGGTGGTGGTACTCATTAAAATCGGACGCAAACGCAAGCGAACGGCCGAGGCCACCGCCTCTTTTCGGTTTAATCCCTCACGCTCCCCATCGCGGGCTCGGTAAACCAACAAAATGGCGTTGTTGACTACCAGGCCAAGCAAGATCACAAACCCAATCATGGTCAACATGTCCATCGCTTGACCAGTAAACAGCCCAACCAAGCGAAGCGCCACAATACCACCGACAGTGGCCATCGGTATGGTGAGCAACACCAGCAAAGAATCTTTAAATGACCTAAACAAGGCAGAAATCAAAAGATAGAGCAAGACGATGGCGAGCAAGAAACTCCCCGCCAAATTCCTCAGGGTCTCACCCAACGCCTCGGCGGTCCCTCGATAAGTCACCACCCCATCGGCAGGCAAAGCCGCTCGAATACTCGGCTCCACCTCAGCCCTTAGAATCTCTAGCGCAGTCTCCATCGGCATACCAGACGGCGGGGTCACTTGCAGTGATAAGGTTCGTCGACGATCCACACGCCGAATCTGGTTTGGCCCAGCCGTGCGCTCCAATCGCGCCACCTCACCCAAGGTGGCGATCTCCCCAGAAGGGGTGGCCAGGGGGATGCTCATCAACTCTTCTGGGGTCAACCACGCCTCACCTCTTAAGACGACATCCAAGCGGCGGTCACCATCAAAGTAATCACCCAAGAAAGCCCCGTTGCCTAGCGCCCTAATTAAGGTGGCAATGTCTGAGCGTGTCCAACCCAACTCAGCAATTCGTCGGTCATCCGGCACCAAACGAAGCTCAGGCTCAGCCAACTCAAGGCCGGGTTGAGGCCGAACATTGGCCCCGGGCATGACTTCGCGAATACGGGCAAACCCTAACTGACCGGCTTCTAATAAGTCTTCGAAACTCGCTGCCTGCAAGTCGACGCTGACATTGCGACTGCCTCGGCCACCAAAAATCGGTGAGCGGTTGGCAAAGCCAAACGTATCTGGGAAGCCTGGAAGGATTTCGGTATTGATGACCTGCAGCAATTCATCCACTTCATCATCATTTTGCGCACTTATTCCAAAAAAAGCACCACTCCCGAAAAAGCCTAGAAAGGTGTTGCGAATCTGGGGCTGCTTCTCGCCACTCAAATAAGGACGTATGCGGTCATTGATCACGTTGATCAACTCCTCCTCGGCGGTGTCTGGACCAATCCCCGATGGGGTTTGGATAAAGCCAAACATAAAATTGCGTTTGCCTTCAGGGAGGTAATCGGCCGGTGGCAACAGCAAGACACCAATCAGCAAAGGCACCACCGTCAAGCCTGCGATCCAACGCCAACGCTGTTGGGGTGTATCGGTCATGGCCATGATCTTGTCACTGATCAACTGCCACCAATGGCTGTGTCGATCCGTCAAACTCTCCTCACCCAACAAACGGTAACTGGCTGCTGGCAAGACCATGATGGCCACCATTAAAGAGCAAATGATTGCCGCAGAAATGACCACCGCCAAATCCGCAAACAATTGGCCCGCCTCATCTTGTAAGAAAATCACAGGCAAGAAAATCGCCACCGTTGTTGCCGTAGAGGCAAACAGGGCACCCCACACTTGGGCAGTGCCTCGATCAGACGCCTCCATCGGTGCTCGGCCCATCTCACGCTGCCGGACAATATTTTCGAGCACCACAATGGCCGCATCCAACACCATCCCCGTGGCAAATGCGAGCCCCGCCAGTGAGATCACGTTTAAAGTCCGGCCAACGCCATCGAGCACCAAGAATGAAAAGCACAAGCAAAGCGGGATGGCCAAGGCCACCATCATGGTGGCCCGAAGACGTCTGAAAAACCACCACAACACAAACACCGCCAAGCCCATGCCCACGATTAAGTTAGTGGCCACCATCCATATGGATTGGCGGATATAAATGGTGTCATCAGAAACTTGGGTGATGGACAGACCAGCCGGCGTGAGGTGACTTTGCTCCAGTTCTTTGATGGTGGCCTTCAGTTCACCCATCACGTTTAAGACATTGACTCCTGGCTCTGCGATGACATTCATTGCAATCGACGGGCCGCCGTTTTGGGTCATCACCCCAGAGCTATCTCGCATGGTGCGCTCGATGGTTGCCACATCCCCCAAAAAGACGGGACGGCCTTCACGCCACTCAAGAACCAGATTCTCAAGATCCGCAATCTGATACTGACCTGCGAACCGAAGCGTGTATTGTCGACGCCCCACCTCTTGAAAGCCCCCTGAGACATCCGCGTTTTGACCCAACCGTTGACCAACGCGCGTCAAGTCCACACCGATGGCGGCGGCTTGATAGGGGTCAAAGGTGATTCGGACTTCAAAAGGACGCCCGCCTCTGGGATTGGCCGAGGACACCCCCTCAATGCGCTCTAAGCGCTCACGAATCACTTCATCGACAAAATCTTGGTACTCAATGATTGGCCGATCATTTTCGGGCAATGGCCTAATCGCAAACCAAGCCATTGTGTCGCCAAACTGATCAGAGCCCACCCGCACGGTTGGCTCACTGGCATCGGCGGGATAGCGGGGCACCTGGTTGAGGCGGTTGATCACTTCGATCAATGAACGGTTCAAGTCCGCACCGACATCAAACTCTAAATTGATCGAGCCCCGACCTTGGGAGGCGGTCGCGGTCATGCGCACCAACCCAGGCACATCCCGTAACTGGTTTTCTTGCGGCTCTAAGATTTCAGACTCCACCTCGGTAGGGGCCGCAGCCCGCCAACCGGTCGAAATCGAAATGGTGGGTCGATCAATATCTGGCGTCAGCTGGATCGGCAAACGACCCAAACTCAATAAGCCGAAGATCACCAGCAGCAAACAGCCAACGGCCACCGCCACTGGATTGCCTAAACCCATCCGTGTTAAAGGCATACCAGATACTCCAAAAAAAGGTGTCTAAAGATACCACTCACTCGTCAATGGTGAGACAAAACCTCTGTAAAAAAGTTTTAGCCTGTCAGGGCTTTGTTTGCTCAATACAAGCCCATCTGGCCCGCTCAATGGCTTGGGCCATCTGTGGTCCCTCCAGTCCCTGAGCGACCAAAGCCTGGGTATCCATCTGCATGATGTGTGCCATGGCACGCTCAGTCCAGTCCAATCCCCCCTGCACAATCGTCCCGGTTGAGGCATCAATCGACCAGGCGTTGGCCAGTTGCTTGAGCAATGGCCAGCGCTTGGGTTGACGCAGACCATCAAACGACTGGATAAAGGCCAAGAGTGCCGGCGGGTCCCTATCGACCAACGCAGGCAACTGATCCAACCAATCCTTCGCCCAAAGTGCCCAGAACCGACACGCTTTGGGTGTGTTGAGTCGCTCACAAGATGGGGCAATGGCCTCGGGTGAGAGGGCCATGCAGACCAGTGCAAACCGGATTGCCAACACACTATCGGGTTGCTTGG
>JALQZL010000138.1 GCA_023258355.1 Wenzhouxiangellaceae bacterium
CAGCAAGTGATCAGTCCTGGTGTGGCGGATGAGGCCTTGGTCGAGACAGGGCAAGCGCTCTATCGCTCTGGCAACATGGACAGTGGTGTGCCATCGTGTGCGGCATGCCATGGACCCAGTGGTCGCGGTATTCCAGGCGCGCATTATCCCAGCTTGCAGGGTCAGCATGCCAATTACACGGCAGATCGTCTCCGTCGCTACCGTAGCGGTGAGCACAATGGTGAAGATGATCCTTACAGCAACATCATGGTCGCAGTCGCACGCCAACTCACCGATGAAGAAATTGAAGCGGTCAGCTCCTACATTGAAGGGCTTTATTTGGCGGGGTTTAACGACTAAAGTCAGCCATCAATGGAACTTCATGGCCTTGACGGGCCTCTGATAAGGTGAAGACCAGTCAATCAGCGTCACAGACGCATCAGTATTTGAAGGATCTGTCATGAATAAACTGTTTTTTGTGGTTGTCTCTGCTGTTTTGTGGGCCTCGGGCGGTGGCTTATCTTCGGTGATCGCCCAGCCTTTTGAAGCGGGCCGGCATTACGTGGCCATCGAGGCGCCTACCGGTGTGCCCACTGATAAGGTGGTTGTGACAGAAGCGTTTGCTTATCCTTGCCCCGCGTGTCGAGCGTTTTTACCTGTCATGACCGACTGGGCAGCTTCAGCGCCTGAGTATGTCGAAGTCGAGCGTCTCCCGATCGTGTTACGACCCAGTTGGGAACCGTTTGCGCGCGCTTACTACACCGCTAAGGTCATGGGGTTGGGTCATGAAGCCCACGAGATGACCTTTAAAGCACTCCATGATGAGCGTCGTCCGTTTCAAAGCATGCGCGATATTGGTGCTTTATATGAAGGCTTAGGCGTGGATGCCGATGCGTTTGTACAAACCTCCGAGTCATTCGCGGTCGAGAGCCAAATGGGTCGGAACCGGACGGAGGTGAGACGGTTTGGCATTCGAAGCACCCCCAGCGTGATTGTTCAAGGCAAGTGGCGCATGAACTTGGGCGAGTTCTCAAGTTATCAAGAGATGATGCGCGCAGTGGATGTGCTGATCGCACAAGAAGCGGCCTTACTGGGTCTGGGCACGGAGGCTGAATCAGCGGCCCCGTGACCGAGACTCGGCGCCAACTTCGGCTCCTAAGCTACAACATTCAAGCGGGGACCTCGACGGGCAAGTACCGAGAGTATGTGACTCGGTCTTGGCGACAGGTCTTGCCGCACAATGAGCGGGTCGCCAATCTCGACGCCATCTCTGAGCTGGTCAGCCATTACGATATTGTGGCTTTGCAAGAGGTGGACTGTGGCAGTTTGCGCTCGGGCTTTCTCAACCAAGCCAAATACTTGGCGACCCATGCCAACTTTCCTTACTGGAACTATCAAGGTAACCGCAAAGTAGGCGTGATCGCACATGCCGGTATCGGCTTTCTAAGTCGCATTGAACCCAGTGAAGTCGAAGAGCACCGCTTGCCCGGTGCGATTCCCGGCCGAGGGGCTTTGGTGGTGCGCTTTGGTGAGGGCGACCATGCTTTGTACTTGGTGGTCTTGCATTTGGCGCTTGGGCGACGTGCCAGAGCACAGCAGTTGGATTACATTGCCGATGTGGTTCGCGCCTATCCCAATGTGGTCATCATGGGCGATCTTAACGCCAGCCCTAGCGCTTGGGAGATTCGTTCCTTCTGTGAGTCTGCTGGCTTGGTGATTCCCGATGACCATCTCTTGACCTATCCCTCATGGAATCCGCAACGGGCCATTGACCATATTCTGATCAGTCCAGGGATGGACATTCAGGACTTGGATGTGTTGCCCGTGCATTTCTCTGATCACCGGCCATTGACCATGACGGTCAATTTAGGTGGCCGTGTAGATCTGCCAGAGCATACGGAAGGCCACCGCCATCAGCATCAAGCCGAAAAGACCCTGAAGTCGGGTCGGCGATAGCCGATGGGCTAGGGCGGCACCCGCTGGTGCTGCGACAAAGCCACTCGCACCGATGATTGCGATATAGCCAACGTTGAGGTAACTTGGCCCAGTCAGAAAAAAGCCCAGAGTGCCAGAGGCCGCCAGTAGCCAACCTGTGGCAGAGGCCACCGCCACCGCCGCCACTGGCCGATAACCATTCCAAATCAGATAAGGCACCACCATTGAGCCGCCACCAATGCCCATTAAAGCCGAGGTCATCCCCATGGCAGGCCCGGCCCAAAACACTCCTTTGAGTTGCGGTTGGGTCGTGTTGGCGTGGGGTTGGAGGCCAAGCATCATGCGAATACCAATGGCCGTGACCAACACCGCAAATAGCCCAGCCAAATAGGCCACGGGCAGTTGGGTCACCAGCCAAGCCCCTGCCATCGCACCCACCATCACGCCTGGAGCGAGTTTGATCAGCGTGGCAGTATCAAAAGCCATTTTTTTCGCATGCGATAACACTGAGCCCACCGCCGTCAGCAACATCGAACCCAAAGCCGTGGCGATGGCGGTGGGTAAGGCGACCTCGGGCGCTTGGCCTGCCTCAATGAGGAGCAAGGTGAGGATGGGCACAATCACCAGACCCCCACCAATGCCCAACAAACCTGCCAAAACACCGGCCACCAGTCCCACAGGAATGAGCAATATCGTTAGACTGAACATAGATCCATAGTGGCGTATCTGGCCAGATGAAGGCAAGCAACTTTTTCAATCAACAGGCCCTCCTGACCGTGGTGATCACCATCGCAATGATGGTGGCTTGGCCTGTTTCGGCCACGCCAGTCGCGGGCAAGCCAGCGGCTGGGCCTTTGAGTGAAGAAGCCATCGCCATTTTTGAATCGGGCTGGGAGGCTGCCAAGCGGGGTGATCTGACCGCTTTATTGGCAGCGCGTGATCAACTGGCGAGTGCTGATCCCGATGCGCCAGTGCTGGCTTATTTGACCTTTGAGGCGTTTCGGCAACAAGGGACGTTGATTGATGAGGAGACCATGACCCGATTTCTGGCGCGCCATCGCCACTGGTCTTTTCATGATCAACTCGAAACCAATTGGCTAAGGGCTTTGGGGGAGGCGGGTCAAACCTCGGTGATCGAGCGCTATCTGGATCAAACAGGCCAACTAGCCACCGATGCCACTGTCCGCTGTCATCTGGCCAGCGCCCAGATCGCCAAAGCCCCCGAGCCGACGTCCGAGGCTTACCAGTCTTTGATTGAGGAGATTGCGTCGCTGTGGCGTGTGCCGCACTCACAAGTCGATGCCTGTGATCGGGTATTTACTTGGTGGCGCGCACACTCATCGATACCACCTTCGTTGGCGTGGTCACGGTTTGAGATGACCATTCGACAAGGTGAGCGGTCATTGGCAGGGTATTTGCAACGCTACTTAGAAGACAGCGACCGTCCATGGGCCAGCCGATGGTTGATGATGCAACGCTATCCACATCGCGCGCTATCCGAGGCGAGGCGTTATCCAGCGGGCACCCGAGCCACCGCGTTGATCCACTGGGGATTGATCAAGCTCGCACGCCAAGATTGGGCCAGAGCCCGTGGCCATTGGGCCGTGCTGTCAACGCGGTTTGATTTTTCAAAAGAACAGCAAGCCAGCATCGAAAGAGAAATGGCACTCTTTCAAGCGGTGGCGTTGGATCAAGGCGCGGTCTCTTCGATTA
Source organism: Wenzhouxiangellaceae bacterium (assembly GCA_023258355.1). Taxonomy (GTDB): domain Bacteria; phylum Pseudomonadota; class Gammaproteobacteria; order Xanthomonadales; family Wenzhouxiangellaceae; genus Wenzhouxiangella. Next base: position 3,628 of record JALQZL010000138.1, read on the forward strand.
ATGCCTTACCCAGCCAAGCCC
>JALQZL010000139.1 GCA_023258355.1 Wenzhouxiangellaceae bacterium
GGAAGGATGGCCAGCCTGGCTGTAGAATCGGGCCGTCTTTTGTGGGTAAAAGAAATTAGTGCCGAGCAAGGTTTGAGTCTGCGGCGAACCGAACTGGCTGCCAGTGACAAGGATGATGCGATCTGGCTTGTTGATCGGCGTAACAGCACAACCCTATGGCGAGAGGACCGCCTCGAGCGTCGTGACATTTCCAGACCTGTCTTCTACAACGATTATTTGGTTGTCTCTGATTTTGAGGGCTATTTGCATTGGATAGACACTGAGTCAGGGCAATTCGTAGCCCGTGTGCGCTATGGCAGTGATGCCGCTGTCGGAGCGCCACTTGTGGTGGGCAACACACTATTTGTCTTGGATACCGGAGGGCGCTTGTCAGCTTGGCAAGCAATACGCTAGGAAGCATCAGCGTGAACCGTCTTGGTGTTGTCGTCATTGTCGGCCGACCAAACGTTGGTAAGTCTACTTTGTTCAATGCGCTCACGCGCTCGAGAGATGCGTTGGTTGCGGATATGCCCGGTGTCACACGGGATCGTATTTATGGGCGGGCATCGTTAAAAGGGCATCCCGTTATTTTGGTTGATACCGGCGGTTTGGAAGATGCCAGTGAGGCTTTGGGTGAAGCAGCGCAGGCGCAGACGCAAGCCGCTATCGAAGAAGCTGATGTGCTGCTTTTTGTGACTGACGCACGGTCTGGCCTAACAGCGTCTGATTTTGAGATTGCTCAGCGGCTGAGGCGGACCAACAAGCCGATTGTCCATGCCGTCAATAAAGTGGATGGGCTCGATCTAGAGGGTGCGCTGGCTGAGTCGACTGAATTGGGGCTAACACAATCTTGTGCCATCGCAGCGACCCACCGACGGGGTCTAGATAAACTCTGCTCAGAGTTAGTTGACTGCTTACCACCCTATGAAGAATCGCCTTTGACGAAGGGCGGCAGTGTCAGGCTGGCACTGTTAGGTCGGCCCAACGCGGGCAAGTCTACTTTACTCAATCGGTTTGTCGGGGAAGAAAGAGCACTAGCAAGCCCCATTCCGGGGACAACGCGTGATCCCATTCAGGCTGAAGTTGAACGCGATGGCCAACAGTACCAAGTCGTCGATACGGCTGGCATTCGCCGACGACGGGGAAGTCATGAAGGTCTGGAAAAGCTGAGCACGCTCAAAGCTTTGCAGGCCATGCATCAAGCACATGTGGTGATCTTGGTGATTGACGCTGGGGAGGGTGTGAGTGAGCAAGACGCGCGATTGGCTGGCCATGTCATTGATGCGGGACGCTCTCTGATCTTGGCTGTCAACAAATGGGATCAACTCACCTCGGACCAACGGGATACTTTTTTGCGAAGTATGAGAGATCGTCTCGAGTTTGCGCTCTTTTCGCCGGTAGTGGTGATTTCTGCACTCCACGGGTCGGGGATTGGAGAGTTGACCGACGCGATTGAGCATGTGTATGCAGCGGCGAGTAAAGAGTTGCCGACGCCGTTGCTCACTAAAATCTTGCGTGATTCAACGCAAGCTCATCCGCCTGGTGGGGGCGAGCGTTTTCGTCCCAAGCTTCGCTATGCTCATGCAGGTGGGCTTTTCCCCTCTCGGATTGTTATCCATGGATCGCGGACGGAATCGGTAAAAGAGCAGTACAAACGCTACCTGATCAACCAGTTTCGCAAGCGGCTTGATCTCACCGGTGTCCCTATCCAATTGTTGTTTAAAGAGTCTGCTAATCCCTTTGCAGGACGGAAGAATAAACTCACACCTCGGCAAATACAAAAACGTCGGCGACGAACCCAACTTGCCAAGCGGAGCAAGAAATAAACCTTCTCTCTGGGCGCTTGATCGTGTTGTCTTTTTCCCGCACTGGGGTTGACGCTACAATAGGCTTATGAATGCGCCTGCCAATAATCAAACCGCACAGTGCCTTGATGGTCGCGAGGTGGCCAATCGGCTGTTGGCAGCGTTAAGCGAGACGGTCAGTGAATCAGTAGCGGCAGGTGCTCGGCCACCTGGACTTGCCGTGGTTTTGGTGGGGGATGATGCCGCATCAGAGGTCTATGTCAATCACAAAGTACGCGCCTGTGCCCGGGTGGGGATTCATTCGATGGCACATCACCTCCCAGCCAATGTCAGTCAGTCAGAATTACTTGGGTTGATAGATGCGCTCAATGCCGATGACACCGTTGATGGTATTTTGGTACAACTGCCACTGCCTGGGAAACTGGATGGTTTGGCGGTCACGCGTCGTATCAGCCCTCATAAAGATGTAGATGGCTTCCATCCGGTCAATATGGGTCTTTTGGCACAAAGAACGCCCAAAATTCGCCCATGCACGCCAAGAGGCGTCATTACATTGCTCAACGCCTACGGCTTAAACCCGAAGTCAAAAAATGCGCTGGTTGTTGGTGCTTCTAACATTGTTGGCCGACCACTGATGTTGGAGCTTCTCTTGGCAGGCGCCACGGTGACGATTGCTCATCGTTTTACGGTCAATTTAGAGATGCATGTGAAGCAGGCTGATCTATTGTGCGTGGCTGTGGGCAAGCCAGACCTCGTCGAGCCTGATTGGGTAAAACCAGGGGCTGTCGTGATTGATATTGGGATTACACGTTTACCAAGCGGCGAGATCCGTGGGGATCTTGACTTAGACAAGGTTGCTCAGCGGGCAAGCTGGGTGACGCCTGTACCGGGTGGGGTGGGCCCCATGACGGTAGCGACGCTGATGCAAAACACCATTGAAGCAGCTGGTTTGTCGCCCAATTTGCCTGAGGCACTCATGACAAACCCCGCGTCTTAGTAATGGGCGCAAGCCAAGTCTAGAACTGGCTCTTGGGCTGTTTTGGCTAGGGCCGCTCGATAACAGCGGCGACACCCATGCCACCGGCCGTACAGACTGAAATAAGCCCGCGTCCTGAACCAGAGTGCGTCAGTATGCCCGCAAGCGTACTGATGATTCGGGCACCGGTGGCAGCGAAGGGGTGGCCCACGGCCACCGAGCCACCCCAAATATTCATTTTGGACTGATCAATGGGGCCTAAAGGCACTTCAAGGCCGAGTTTCTCTCGGCAGTATTGTTCAGATTCCCATGCCTTGAGTGTACAGAGCACCTGCGCAGCAAAAGCCTCATGAATTTCATAAAAATCAAAGTCTTGAAGCGAAATATTTAATTCTTTTAAGAGCTCAGCAACAGCGACCGTGGGCGCCATGAGGAGGCCTTCCTCTGCATTGACGTGGTCGACGGCGCTTGTTTTACCGGCAACCAAGTACGCCAAGACAGGCAAGCCCTGCGACGCAGCCCATTCTTCAGAGGCCAAGAGCACGGCGGCGGCGCCATCACTGAGTGTTGTGCTGTTGCCAGCGGTGAGTGTCCCGGCTGTTTTGTCAAAAGCCGGTCGCAAAGAAGCGAGTTTTTCTAAGGAGGTGTCCTCGCGAATGATATTGTCTCGAAGAACGCCTTGATGAGGCACCACGAGGTCATCAAAACAGCCATTCGCCCAAGCGCTGGCTGCTTTTTGATGGCTGGCCAGAGTCAGTTTGTCCTGATCTTCTCTGCTTATTTGCCATGTCTTTGCCATTCGCTCGCAATGTTGACCCATTGATAGGCCTGTTCGTGGCTCA
>JALQZL010000013.1:0-18533 GCA_023258355.1 Wenzhouxiangellaceae bacterium
CATGAGGTGCAAGTTCACTGTCAAGGTATTCATGGGCGCTACCTCAGTCGGTTTGGCGCCTATCAACTGTGCCAAGCCCTGGCAAGCTAACCGATGGTAAGGCACCCAAGGTTGCGGGCCAGAGAAGTGGCCAGTAACGGCCAGATCGCCCCACCGCTCCAGTTCGGCGTTGACGGCCTGAGCTGCTGCGATGGACTGAAGCCCTAAGGAGTTGCCACAAAAGTACAGAGCCTCTTGGCCCAACTTGCCTTGGGGGATGCGAAATCGATCGCGGAAACGACCGGGCTGTGATTGAGATTCGGGATTAATGAGTGTCATGAGTTTAAGTTTGCGCTAAAAGATCACTGGTTTCCACTAGAATGGGGAAAGATGAAAGTTCAAGACTTTAACTATACGCTTCCTGAGCACCTGATTGCGCAGCACCCACTACCAACCCGGTCAATGTCTCGGATGTTGGTGGTTGATCGACAGCAGGATGCATTGATAGATTCTGAGGTTAAGCGTCTGCCTGAGTACCTTGAGGCGGGTGATCTCCTTGTGTTTAACAACACACGCGTGATCCCGGCAAGAGTCTGGGCACACAAAGCCTCTGGAGGTCAGGTGGAGATCATGATAGAGCGTGTGGAAAGTCCAACTCACGTGCTGGCCCAGCTGCGGGTGAATCGCAAACCTCAATTAGGGACTGCCCTCATTATTGAGCACTCCAGTGGTGATATCGAAGTGCGGGTGGAGTCACGCGAGGGTGAGTTTTGGCGACTCAGTCTATCGGATGTTGGCTGGTCTGAATTATTGGATGAGGTTGGGCACATGCCCCTGCCACCCTATATCCAACGTGCCGACACAGACGATGATCAAGAACGTTATCAAACGGTGTATGGCACCGTCCCGGGTGCTGTGGCGGCACCCACCGCAGGGCTACATTTTGATGATGGTTTGATGCAAGCACTGTCAGAATGCGGTGTTCAGGTGGGGTGGTGCACGCTTCACGTCGGTGCAGGCACCTTTCAGCCTGTGAGGGCAGAGCACTTAGAAGACCATGTTATGCATAAAGAATGGTTATGTGTTGATGAGTCATTGGTGGAAAAAGTCAACATGGCCAAAGCCAGTGGGAGGCGTGTGATCGCAGTCGGCACGACGGCGGTCCGGTCTTTAGAAACAGCTGCTCAAAACGGTGAGCTTCGCCCTTATGTGGGAGACAGTCAATTATTTATCTATCCAGGGTTTGAGTTCAAAGTGATTGATGGCATGTTGACCAATTTCCATTTGCCAGGGTCAACATTGGTGATGTTGGTGTCAGCTTTTTCAGGTAGAGAGAAAATCATGAAGGCCTATGCGCACGCTATTCATGAGTCCTATCGTTTTTTTAGCTACGGTGATGCCACCTTATTATTGTGAACCTTGGCGTGTGATTCGAGACTTTTTATGACAGCACTAAAATTCAACCTCAAACAAACATCAGGTGGCGCGCGGCGAGGTGAGCTGATATTTGCGCGAGGTCGGGTGGAGACACCAGCGTTTATGCCTGTGGGCACTTATGGCACGGTCAAAGCCATGACACCTGAAGAGGTGCGGGACTTGGGTGCTGAGATTATCCTTGGAAACACATTTCACCTTTACCTGCGTCCTGGGACAGATGTGATCCAAGCCCATGGTGACTTACATGACTTTATGGGCTGGTCTGGGCCTATTTTGACTGACTCGGGTGGCTTCCAAGTTTGGAGTTTGGCTGAATTACGATCAATGGATGAGCAAGGGGTGACCTTTTCATCTCCCGTGGATGGTTCCAAGATTTTTATGGGGCCTGAGGAGTCTATGGCGATTCAGCACAAGCTGGGTTCGGATATTATGATGGCGTTTGATGAATGCACACCCTACCCAGCGACTGAGGCTGAAGCAGCCAGCTCAATGAACCTGTCCCTTCGGTGGGCCCGGCGTTGTTTGGACTTTCATGCCGCATCTGGGCGGGGTGATCGCCAGGCCTTATTTGGCATTGTTCAAGGCGGTGTGTACGGTGATTTGCGTCAGGCGTGTGCCAGTCAGCTCATTGAGATGGGTTTCGATGGTTATGCGATTGGCGGACTGGCCGTTGGTGAGCCTCAAGCCGAGCGCGAGGCCACGCTAGAGCTGACAACGCCCCATTTGCCAGCTGACCAACCACGTTATCTCATGGGCGTTGGTCGGCCAGAGGATATTGTCGAGGCAGTCAGGCGCGGAGTCGACATGTTTGACTGTGTGATGCCCACCCGCAATGCGCGCAATGGTCACTTGTTTACACGCTCCGGTGTCTTGAAAATTAGAAATGCCCGCTACGTGAAGGACACAGGGCCTATTGATCCCGAGTGTCAGTGCTATGCCTGCCAACACTACTCAAGGGCTTACATCAAGCACCTTCAAAAGTGCGATGAGATATTGGGGCATCGTTTAGCCACCACACATAATCTGCATTATTACCAAGACTTGATGCGGCAGCTCAGAAAAGCCATTGAGGATGACGAGTTTGAAGCTGTGGCGAAGCGTCTTTATGAACGCTGGTCAGAGGGGATCGTTTGAGTGCCACCATCAAAGATGGCGCACATCCACAAAACCACCACTTGGATAATTGGCCCTCAGCGTCGGCAAAAGCTCAATGAGGCGTTGTGCTGCTGTCGTCGAGTTAGGCATGGCTTTGGTCCCTCGGGCATTCACCAGTCTTTCAACCGATGGAAACACTTGGGTATCCACATCCTCACACAGATATGATTGCATATCAGTATCGATAAGCCCTGGGGCGTAAGCCAATAGATGAGTGTCGGGCATCTCAAGCGCATACAGATGCATGAGATGATTGACCGATGCTTTGGATAGGGCGTAGCCACCCCAGCCATAATGCATGTTAACTGCAGCGCCAGAGGATATCGCCACCACCTGTGCGACGGGCATGTCCTGTTTGATCAGCCAATCTAAAATGACTTTGTTAGACCAGACATTTACTCGGTATAAATACTCCAAGTCATGAATGTCAGTCTGATGTAGAGGCTCTATTTTGCCGAGTAGGCCAGCATTCAGAACAACCAAGTCAAGCCTATAGGCGTCGGAAAGTACGGATTCAAGAGCGTTCTCAATCTTGTTCAGATCACCCAAATCGACAAGTTCGTCTCTAAGGACGTCATCATAGTCTGAGTGGTGTGCTGTCTTAAGTGGGCAGCCACGTCGAGACAAGCCGCGAACAATGGCGCCTTGTTTGAGGAAGCTTTCAGTTAGGCCCAGACCAAGTCCACTGCTATTGCCTGTGATCAGAACATTCATATCAGTCCTCAATCAATGGGATTTTGATAGCCGATAGTGTCTTCAAATAAATGGTAGATCCTTCGGTACTGGTCTCGCCAACTGCTGGGCCTTTGAAATCCATGGCGCTCCAACGGATAGGATGCCAGCTCCCAATCATCTTTCTCCAGGTCAATAAGCACTTGAGAGAGTCTCACCACATCTTGGTAGAAAACGTTGTCATCTAACATCCCATGTGTCATCAACAGATGCCCTTGCAGGCCATCAGCAAACTCGATAGGTGAGGATCGCTTGTAAGCTTCAGGGTCAACCTCAGGTGTATTTAGGATGTTGGAGGTATAGGGATGGTTGTAGTGTGCCCAATCACTGACTGGCCGCAAGGCAGCCCCTGCTTTAAAAATGTCAGGCGCTTTGAAAAGCGCCATAAAAGCCATAAAGCCACCGTACGAACCGCCGTACAAGCCGACACGGTCAGGATCTCCACCGTGCTCGGCGACCACCCAGTTCACACCATCAATTAAATCCTCTAATTCAGGGGTGCCCATTTGTCTGTAAATCGCCGTCCGCCAATCGCGACCGTAGCCGGCGCTGGCTCTGAAGTCCATGTCCAGAACGTGATAGCCGCGCTCGGTCAAGAAATTGTGGAACATTTGCTCCCTGAAATAATTTGGATAGCGCGCCCAGACGTTTTGCAAATAGCCAGCACCATGCACAAAAAGGACGATGGGATGGCCGTTGTCAGGTCTGGGTGTCCTCGCTGGATAAAACTTCGCAGCCACCGCTGACTGACCATGATGTCCCGGCACTCGAACGAATTGAGGCTGCTGCCACTGGATGGCTTTGAAAGCATCGGTGCGTGTGTCTGTCAGTGTTGTAATATCGCCGCCAGTCGCGGGGACTAGGCCTACCTGCGCCGGTTGATAAGTCGAAGAGAACCGAACAAGGATCTTGTCATTGTTTGGAAGGAGTGAGAAAGACTCAATGCCACCATGGCTCGTTACTGGCAGGAAGTCGCCAGTGCTGACATCAATTCGATAGAGATCGTAGTGTCCTGGCTCAACTTGGTTTGCTAGCACATAAATAGACGTTTCATCTGATGAGAGCTCGGGTGATGACACTTCAAATTGACCCCGAGAAAAGGCAGTGATTTCGCCCCCAAAGGCCGATGCAGCGTAAAGGTGACTAAAGCCAGTCTCCTCTGATAGCCACCAAAGCTTTGGCGATTGGTGCGTACCAAACCATCCCATCTCGTTATATCGCCAGTTGATCCACGCCGGGTCATGAAGATGATGGCGCTCAAATAGCTCGCCTTGGGCTGGATCCAGTGTTGCAATCCAACGGTCTTTGTTGTCTCTCGATCGGATTTGGATAGCGGCTATGTTGGCGGTGGGGTGCCACTGGATTCCATTGATGCTGACATCACGGGCTTTTCCCTCAGGCCATGGGTCCACCCCATTGATCTGTTTAAGATCAGCCAGTGGATCTGTTTGGATTGTTGACAGTGCATCCAGCGATAATGGTGTGACGCTTCGACTCACTAGGTCCATGAGCCACAGAAAATGTGGTGCCGGGTCATTTCTACCCACACGTGTCCTGACAGATTCAGTTTCGATATAGCCATCCAGCGTGACGTAGTGAGGCATCTGGCCTTCTTGGCCTCTGGCATAAGACTTGGGGGTGACCACTTGAAGAAGATAGCGACCATCTGGCGAGAGTGATGAGACCACGGGGCGCATCTTGTCACCAACGAACCACGGCGCAGGCGCCTGAGTTGGGTCTTCTTGTGTGGCTCGGACTTGTTCAGCTCGACGCGCCTGTTCTTGAGCCAGATCTGATGCCAAGCTGGTGAACAGTCGCTGTTGCATTTGGGTTAAGTAGTCATCACTTGGCTCATCGGGGTCATCAGCAAACTGAATATTGGAGACCGGATAGGTCAGGCCTGTCTCAATCTGTACACCATGCCACTGGCTACCTCGCAGAAAATAAAGCGTTTGGGCATCTGAGCTGAATTGGATCTGGCGGTCTTGCGTAGGGTCTTTGGTGAGTTGCGTCAGTGCATCAGTGCGTAAGTCCCTGACAAACACATTGCCATCACGAATAAACGCAGCGCGAGACCCTGTGACATCAAAGATGGGCTGAGGCCCGTCCATGCCAGCACGCTCAGCAAAGGTGACTTGTGATTGTTCACCCGTTGTTAAGTCGATGATGTGGGTGTCCATCAAATCGCTGTTTGGTCGCTCTTGTTCCAAATAAATCGCTGCACCATCCAGCTGCCACCATGCGCTGGCGACTGGCTGACCAATCCAATCGGGGTCTGCCATGATTTGTTTTAAGCTGAGTGTGGTTTGGCCCAATGCCGATGCGCTCACAAACATGGCGCAAAGTGCGATCAGCAGCGATCTCAATTTGATCAAATCGCGTGGAGGCAGGGACGAGATGGCTTTTGAGTTCAAGGCGGAGCTCCCTAGATTAGATAGTTCGACACAGGCTACAGGATAACGCATCGGCTTGGCAGGGTTAGGTTTAGCGTGTTCATCGCATGTGAGCGAGGGATAAAGTGCCAGCAAGACGGATTTTTTTGGTGTGGGAGACCAGCCATTTCGGCGTCTTTGTTGACTGTATTTGCACATCACTCTATAATGGGCGGTTCAGTTGCGGGGTGGAGCAGTCTGGCAGCTCGTCGGGCTCATAACCCGAAGGTCGCAGGTTCGAATCCTGCCCCCGCTACCACATTTAGCGACTGGTTAAGCCCTGCAGTGCCCTGTGGGGCTTTTCTTTAAGGGCCTTTTGGTTGAGTTTAGGGGCTAATCTCGTTAAACTAGGGATTGATTGTGCAGTACGGTGGATGAGTGCTTAATTTGACTCGTCCCCTTCAATAGGCCCTGTCACGCAGTAATTGGGGCTTATTGACTGCCACCAGGTTTAATCGGACTTTGGAAAAGCCCCTGGTTGAAGGGGCTTTTTTTTTAATAACTGGGCACGGTAGCGAGGAGAGAAGTATGGCGATTGCTGACGATCTGACCAAACAACTCTCACCCTTAATTGAGGACTTAGGCTATGAGTGTGTGGGGATTGAGTACATCTCAAACCCCAAGAATCGAGTGGTTCGCATCTACATCGACTCGCCAGCGGGCATTGACGTGGATGATTGTGAAAAAGTCAGTCGCGAGGTGTCGGCTTGGATGGATGTGGAAGATCCCGTCTCCGGTGAGTACAGCCTCGAGGTGTCCTCGCCGGGTATCGAGCGACCATTGTTTCGACCGGAACATTTTGAGCGATTTATCGGCGAACGAGCAGAGATTCATCTCATCGGTCCGCAAGTGAATGAAGCGACCGGTCAACGGCAGCGGGTCTTCAAAGGCGTGATTGGCCAAGTAGTGCGTGCGGATGATGGCGTCAGTGTGGTTTTGGAAAGTGAGCAAGGAGAGCATACCTTGCCGTTGGCTGAAGTGGCACGTGCGAAGCTCAAGCCGGACATGGAAGCATTATTGAAAGAAGCAAAGGCAAGACACAGCTGAGTCTTTGTATGGCAGATGAACATGAAAGCCCTGGATGGGTAGTACTTAAACCATTGTGTTGGGAATTTGAGGAAGTAATAAAGTCATGAGTGACCAAGGCAGAGAAATTTTACAAGTCGCTGAAGCCGTCTCAAATGAGAAAGGTTTGGATAAAGGCATCATTTTTGAGGCCATCGAAGCCGCATTGGCCTCAGCGGCGCGTCGTCGACATCATGAAGATATCGATGTTCGTGTGAGCATTGATCGCAAAACAGGTGCCTATGAAGCATTTAGACGCTGGGAAGTCTTGCCAGATGACGCCATCGAGGGCGTGAAATCATCAGAAGATGATGACCACGTTATCTTTGAATCATCCGATCGTCAAATTCGATTGTCAGATGCCAGAGAGCACGACGCCTCACTGAATGTGGGTGACTATATCGAAGAGCCAATGGAACCACCTGAATTTGGTCGTATTGCTGCCCAAGCAGCCAAACAGGTGATCGTTCAAAAGGTGCGTCAAGCTGAACGCGAGCTTGTGGTGGAGGCCTATAAAGACCGTGTTGGTGAATTGGTCTATGGGCAAGTCGAGCGGATGGAGCGTGGCGGCATGGTGCTCGATCTTGGCGAGAATGCCAAGGCTTTTATCCCATCACGCCATGCCATACCCGGCGAGACGGCTCGTCTAAAAGACCGCATCCGAGGCTACCTCTATGAGGTGCGGCCAGACCAGCGTGGCCCACAGCTGTTTGTTAGTCGCACCATGCCTGAGTTTTTGGTTGAGTTATTCAAGTTAGAGGTCCCTGAGATTGGTCAAGAGCTGATCGAGTTGAAAGGTGCGGCGAGAGATCCGGGCAGACGCGCCAAGATTGCAGTCCACGCCCTCGATCCTCGCACTGATCCGATTGGTGCGTGTGTCGGGATGAGAGGCTCGCGTGTCCAAGCTGTCTCGAATGAGCTGGCTGGAGAGCGTGTCGATATCATTTTGTGGGATGAAAACCCCGCACAGTTCGTCATCAATGCCATGGCGCCTGCTGAAGTCGCTTCAATCGTGGTTGATGAGGACTCCAAGAGCATGGACATCGCTGTCGAAGAAGACAACCTATCGCAGGCGATTGGGCGTGGCGGTCAGAATGTGCGCCTAGCGGCTGAGTTGACTGGCTGGACGCTCAATGTCATGACAGTTGAAGAGGCGGATCAGAAAGCAGAATCTGAATCTCGATCTGTGCTGGAGATGTTTAAAGAGAAATTGGATGTTGATGAGGAATTGGCCTCAATTTTGGTCGCCGAGGGCTTCACCAACATCGAGGAAGTGGCCTATGTGCCTGAGTCTGAATTGCTCGCCATCGAAGAGTTTGATGAAGGCATTGTCGCTGAGCTGCGCCAACGCGCACGCGATGCGCTGTTGACTCAAATGATCGCCTCGGAAGAAAAGCTGGAAGCAAACCGACCTCAGGAGGATTTGTTAGCGCTTGAAGGTATGAATGAGTCCTTGGCGTTTGCTTTGGCTGAGCAAGGCATTTGCACCCGTGATGACTTGGCAGATTGTGCCACTGATGAGATCGAGTCGGTGGGAGGTCTTGATGAAGCCAAGGCTGCGGAGCTGATTATGACTGCGCGTGCACACTGGTTTGCTGAAGAGTAAAATTTGAAAAGAGAAATAAAAGGAAGATTGCATGTCTGATGTGACTGTCGCACAACTTGCTGGGGTACTGGGTGTCGAGGTGCCACGCCTGATTGAGCAGCTTAATGAGGCTGGTATTCGGGTGGCTGACGCGAGTGCGGCAGTGACCAATGAGGATAAGAAGAAGTTACTGGCTTATCTGCGCACCAGCCATGGCAAGTTGGGCGGAACTGACGATCAGTCAGGTCCTAGCAAAGTCACCTTAAAGCGAAAAACTGTCTCCGAGCTAAAGGTTCCCACAGGTGGTGCTGGGCGAACACGTGCCCGTGGCGCTGCGCCATCTAGAACAGTGAATGTCGAGGTGCGTAAGAAGCGCACCTACGTCAAACGCGGTGCTGTCGATGAAGAGAAACTGGTAGATCCTGAGCGGGAGGCCGCAGCAAGAGCCCTTGAGGAAGCGCGGGCGCAGCGTGAGCAAGCTGAGCGAGAAGCGGCTGAAGACGCCAAGCGCAGACAGCAAGAGCGAGAAGCGCAGGCAGCCAAAGAAGCAGCAGAACGCAGTGCGCGAGAAGCTGAGCAGGAAGAAGAAAGGGCTGCCAGAGAAGCTCGAGAAGCTTTGGAAAAAGAAGAGCAAGCCAGACAACAAGCGCTGGCTGAAGCACAGGCCAAGGTGGAAGCCAAGGTGGTCAAGCATGCGCAGGAGCGTGAAGCTGAGCGCAAACGCCGTGGGTCAGGGCGCGATGACGACGGACGGACGCGATATGGTCGTGAGGAGCTGCACGTCGCACCGAAGTCCAAACGTCGGAAACCCAAAGCCAAGCGCCGTCTGACCACCTCAACCACATCGGCCGAGCACGGCTTTCAGATGCCAACCGAGCCAGTCAAACGTGAGGTTGAAATCCCAGAAACAATTACCGTGGGGGACTTGGCCAAATTATTGGCTGTGAAAGCAGGCGAGGTCATTAAGACGCTGATGGGTATGGGGACCATGGTCACCATCAACCAACCGCTAGATCAGGACACAGCGATTTTGGTGGTAGAGGAAATGGGCCATGAAGCCAGACCTGCTGAGCAAAGAACGGTGGAGCAGGAATTGGTTGAAGCGGCAGCCGAGGATGGGCATGCCGAGGTAGCTCGTCCACCGGTGGTGACCGTGATGGGTCATGTTGATCACGGCAAAACATCGCTGCTTGATTACATCCGAAGAGCAAAGGTAGCTGCTGGCGAAAGTGGTGGCATCACACAGCACATCGGTGCTTATAACGTGAAAACCAACAATGGGACGGTGACTTTCTTGGATACGCCAGGCCATGCTGCATTTACTGCGATGCGTGCGCGTGGTGCCCAGGCCACCGATATTGTTGTTTTGGTAGTTGCGGCAGATGATGGGGTCATGCCGCAAACCAAAGAGGCCATTCAGCACGCACGTGCTGCCAAGGTGCCTTTGATTGTTGCTGTTAACAAAATGGATAAGCCAGAGGCTGATCCTGAGCGCGTGCGCTCGGAATTGGCCGCTGAAGAGGTGGTGCCAGAAGAGTGGGGTGGGGAAGAAATCTTCGTGCCTGTCTCTGCCATGACTGGCGAGGGTGTGGATGCACTGCTAGATGCCATTGTTCTTCAAGCAGAGGTTCTGGAACTGAAGGCATCTCCGGAGAGACGATGCCGTGGCGTGGTCGTGGAATCTGCGCTAGACAAAGGCCGTGGCCCTGTGGCGACTGTGTTGGTGCAAGACGGTACCCTGCGTCAAGGTGACATGTTGCTGGCTGGCCAGGAATTCGGTCGAGTGCGGGCCATGTTTGATGAGAGTGGCCAATCAATCCAAGAGGCAGGGCCTTCGATGCCCGCAGAAGTATTGGGCTTATCTGGTGTTCCCAACGCTGGCGACGATGTGATGTCGGTGGCTGATGAGCGCAAGGCGCGGGAGGCTGCTGAGCTACGCAAACAGTCATCTCGCGAGGGGCGCTTGGCTGAAAAGCAAGCGGCCAAGCTCCAAAATCTGTTTGATCAAATGGAAGAGGGCGCATCTGGTACCGACCGTCAGACTGTCAATCTCATGATCAAGGCTGATGTACAGGGTTCTGTGGAAGCACTGCGTGATGCGCTGACCCGACTGTCCACCAATGAGATTAAGGTGGAGGTGATTGCTGCTGGCGTGGGTGGGATTACTGAATCTGATGCCAGTCTTGCTCAAGCATCGGGTGCCATCATTATCGGGTTTAATGTGCGGGCAGATGCCTCAGCGCGTCGAATTATCCAAGAGGCTGATCTTGAGCTTAAGTATTACAGCGTGATTTATGAGGTGATCGACGATGTCAAAAAAGCCATTACTGGCTTGCTTGGCACCGAGACCCGAGAGGAAATTATTGGGCTGGCAGAAGTGAAAGATGTCTTTAGATCCTCTAAGCTGGGCGCTATCGCTGGCTGTCTCGTTGTGGAGGGTGTGGTCAAACGAGCTAACCCCATCCGTGTTCTACGTGACAACGTGGTGGTGTTTGAAGGTGAGCTAGAGTCATTGCGTCGCTTCAAAGATGATGCCAAAGAAGTGCAAGCCGGTACTGAGTGCGGGATCGGCGTTAAGCAATATGATGATGTCAAAGTCGGTGACCAGATCGAGTGCTTCGAGCGTATCGAAGTTCAAAGAACGTTGGACGACTAGCTGCGCATGTCTCTCCTGACGGGTAATCAATAAGCGCTTTATGGTACAGCGGGCTGACAAAGTGGCGGGGTTGTTGAGACGGGAGTTGGCGTCGATTATCCAACAAGCATTCGAGCATGAAATCCCAGCAGGTCTTTTTAGCATTACTGATGTGGAGGTCGCTCGGGACCTGTCTCATGCCAAAGTCTACGTTGCCATTTATGAGACAGGCCAAGTCGATGATGTTATGAGCTTTTTGTCAGATCATGTCGGTGCAATACGCCATGAGCTAGGCAAACGTGTCAGGCTTCGCTTGGTACCTACACTGAAATTTTTCCACGATACTTCCTCTGAATCTGGGGCACGCATTGATGCCTTGTTGGCTAAAGCCCGTCGGAGTTAATTTAGACTGATGTCATCTAAGCAACATGCCGTCAGTGGCCTGTTGATTCTCGATAAGCCGCAAGGTCTTACCTCCAATCAAGCCCTGGGGCGCGTTAAGCGAATTTTTGGGGTCAAAAAAGCAGGTCATACCGGCACCTTGGATCCAATGGCCACAGGACTTTTGGTGATCTGTCTTGGTCATGCCACTCGTGTGGCGGCCCACTTAATGGATGCAGACAAGGCCTATCGCGCACGTGCCCACTTGGGCGTGGTCACCGATACGGAAGATGCACTGGGGCAAGTGGTTGAGCGCCATGTGGTTCCCGCATTAAGCCAGTCGCAGATTGAGGCAGTTCTTGAAAGATTTATTGGCAAAATCGATCAAGTGCCGCCAATGTACTCTGCCTTGAAACATCAGGGAAAGCGACTTTACACATTGGCACGACTAGGTAAGGAGGTTGACCGGCCGGCACGTCGGGTGACTATCCAATCACTGACAGTGACTGACTGGCATTTGGATGAGCCTGATCAACCGGGCTTTGAAATAGCCGTGGCTTGTTCTAAAGGGACTTATATTCGGTCCTTGGTCCGAGATATTGGCCAGTCGCTGGGCTGTGGCGCACACCTGTCTGCGCTCAGGCGAACAGATGCGTTGCCATTTTCAATTGACCAAGCAGTCTCTTTGGATGCCTTGGAGGAGATGTCATCTGCTGAGGCACAACGCACCTTATTGCCGATTGAATGCGCATTACCTGACTGGGGACGCATCAGCCTTGACCCACTGCAGCAGGCCGATTTCTCTCATGGTCGAGCGTTTGCGATCGACCCAGCGGCATGTGAGGTCTCCGAGGGTCAATGGGTATGTGTGATGGCTCAGGGTGTCTGTATTGGTTTTGGCCAGATCAGTGCGAAGACTGTCCAACCAAAGGCGGTCTTCAGCTAATCGTTTTTGATCCGCGCCAGAATGGCTTCGGTCAGATGAGGCTCAATGGCATGGCGCATGGGTGTAATCAGCTTGAATGGCGCCGCGATAATGTGACCAGATTGCAGCCACCGCTCTCCGCCAGCCATATCCATCACCACACCACCTGCCTCTTGAACCATGAGCGCACCGGCGGCGAGGTCCCAAGGCTTTAAGCCAAGCTCCCAGTAGCCATCCAATCGTCCACACGCCACATAGGCGAGATCCAAACAGGACGTGCCCTGGCGCCTGATGTCCTCAATGTCCTCAAAAAGGGTATCAAACATGGCACGATAAGCCGGCAATAGGCGACGATAACGAAATGGGAAAGCTGTCGCGAGGACTGCCCCATCTAGGCTTTCTCTGCCTGAAACACGAATCCGATGGTCATTCAAGAAAGCGCCTTCACCGCGAGAGGCCGTAAATAACTCCTCCTTGAGCGGGTCATAGATCAGACCATGCTCAATACGTCCTCGAATCTGAAGTGCGATGGAGATCGCATAGTGGCCAAGGCCTCGAAGATAGTTCGTTGTGCCATCAATGGGATCAACAATCCACACATGGTCAGAGTCACCTACCTTGCCAGTTTCCTCTCCCAGAAAGGCATGGTCACGATAGCGTTTGAGGAGATGGTCGCGAATCACATGCTCGCAGGCGCGGTCGACCTCCGTGACATAGTCAGCACGGGCTTTTCTCTCGATCGGGATCGATTCGAGTTTGGTTGCGTACTTCCGCATGATATTGGCCGCTTGGCGGGCAGCATCAGTGGCAACATTGATATATGGATTAGTCATCGTTCGCTATGCTATCAGAACCTTTGGCACTGTGGAGACCTAAATAGATGCCCACGAGCGCTAATAAGGCGCCGGTGAGTTCAATAGGGGGCAAGGAAAGAGAGAAAAAAAGCACATCCCAAAGCACTGAAGCGGCTGGTTGAATAAGGAGTAACAAGCCAATTAATCCGGCCGGAAGCACTGGGAGACTTTTGGTGATAAACAGCCATCCCAGGACCTGGCAAAAAAGACCCAAAGCCACCAATGACCAAAGTGATGTGTTGTTTGGGATTGAGAAAGTATTGCCCTCGGCCAGATTGATCATTGCGAGCATGCCGCCACAAAGGACCGTCACTTGCATCAGGCGAGCCTCTGGACGAATGCTGGTGTGTTTAAGCTGGAAGCCACGCAGACTCAGCAGATAAAGCGCATAGGCAGTGGCGGTGAGCAAGCCTAGCCAGACACCCAGCCGTGTCTCTGGGCTCATGGCCGCCCAATCACGGCCAAAGAGTAGGAACAGTCCACTCATTGCTAAGAGAAGGCCGATCAAAAATCGGGGACGAACTTGCTCTTTAAACACAATCAGGCCCGTGATCGTGAGAATAAACACCTGAAAGTTGGCCAGCAACGTCGATAAACCGGGGCCAATATAGAAAATGGATTGATGCCAGAACCAGATGTCTAGGCAAAAAAAGACAGCAATCAGCGTCGAGCTTCCCCAGTGCTGATGCCATCCCTGGCGCATTGACGGGATGGCCATCATTAATATCACCCAGAAAAAGGCGCCAAATAGCATCCTGTAAAAGCCCGAGGCCGTCGGTTGGAGTGCGCTGAGTTCAACAAAAACAGCAGCAAAGCTAATCATGATGGCGCCAGCCAAGACCTGCAAAGCGGCGCGCCAGTGAAACTGAGTTAAGTTCAGCGATGCCATCTAGCGCCGAGCCAACTGAGGGCTATCGGCATCGAGGCCGCAGGCACTTTTAATCATGAGGTCTCTGATCGGCCATAGTCTTGAAGCCACAGCGAATGAACCACCTAGCGCGAGCCTTCCTAGGCCCATGGGAAGACGCTGTGTCTCATTGATCCAATGAATGCCCGTGGCTTGAAGCGTCGATTGTGATAACCGCCATCGCTCATACCGTTTGAGCGCAGTATCCAAGGGGTGCGAAGCCATGCACTCTGCCAAAGCAGTGGCATCCATGACACCTATATTCAGGCCCTGTCCGGCCAGGGGATGAACGCTGTGAGCGCTGTCCCCGACCAACACGAGATGGTCTTTCACCAGTTGCTTCGCACGCTGGCGCCGAAGTGGAATCCATGTTGATGGCCCAATGCTTAGAATTGGCCCCATGGGACCTGCGGCATCTCCCTCGCCCAACTGTTCATTCAGAATCGCTAGCCACTCCTCATCCGACAGGCTGGCACGCTTTTGGTATTCATGACTGGGAATAGACCACACGATCGACGAGCTCGTCTGGCTTTCGTGGGCTGGTATGGGCAATAAAGCCAGTGGACCCCAGTCTGTGAAACGCTGCCAAGCCAAGCCAGGCCGATGATTTGTTGTGACCACAGGCCCAACCCACGCGACTTGATTGTAGTGCCAGTGGCTCGCCTCGATCCCCGCACGGCGTCGCAAGGGTGAGTGTGCACCATCTGCCGCGATAAGTAACCGACCAGTCATGGTTTCAGACAAGTCGCCCTGACGATCTGCCAGATGCATCTTGAAACCATCCTCGGTAGATACCCAATGGTCCCATTGGGCAGGTGACTTGATCGTCACTTGAGGCATTTCTTGGAGCAATGCCCAAATGGTGGCTTGGATATGCTTTTGTTCAACAATCCAGCCCAGAGCAGGTAGCCCATGCGCTTGCGCACTAAATTTTAAGCTTTGGCCATTGGCTTCTACGACCATCTCGCTATAGTGAGATCGTCGCTGTGCATCCATCGCATCCCAAACACCGGTGTGTTGAAGCACCCGCTGTGAGCCTGGGCTAATCGCCACCACCCGCGTGTCTAAAGTCCCTGTCGGATCATCTGGTCTGTGTTGATCAATCAGGCATACCTGTAAACCTTGGTTAGCCAACAGCTGGGTTGTCAGTGCACCCACCACGCCGCCCCCAACTATGACAGCATCAAAATCAACTGATCTCATGAGATGGGTCTCGTGGGAGGCAGATAGGGGCGAGCCAGCGAAGAAACAGGCTCCCGGAATCCCATGGCGGCCCGCACCAACCTCCTTTTGAGCGTGGGTGAAGCCGCATGGGCAGCCAATCCAAAGCCACTCATTAAACGCACCCAACCCAAGGGGTGAGCAAAACTTCTGGCCAAAGTGTCAGTGTAGCGACAGGTGGCTTGCTGATCAGGTAGCCTGATCGATTGATACCGTTCCAATCGTTGAGCCATGTCCGCTAATGACGTATCCGACTTGGCACCGGTGTCGACAAGAGAATCGATTAAGGCAGCCGCATCTCTTAGACCCAAGTTAAAGCCCTGAGCCGAGACTGGATGGACTGTATTCGCTGCATTACCGACCAAGACCACGCGGCCTTGCGTCACGTCTGGCGTGTGTTGCTTAATTAATGGGTAGCGTGCTCGAGCGCTGGGCCTAGAAAATTTCCCCAACCGTGTTCCGAAGCGGCGCTGCAGTTTTGAGAGTACTACAGCATCATCACAGCTCATCAAAGTATCAATCATCTCATGGCGATCAATCCAGACCACGCCATAGCGTCCATTGGCCTGTGGTAACAAAGCCAGTGGCCCTTGAGGTGTGAATCGCTCAAAGGCAGTGTGGGGCAATGGTTGGCTCGAAGCCACGTTGAAGACCATGGCGCTTTGCTGGTAGTCAAAAAAATCCACTTCGGCATCGATGCCTTGACGAACGGTCGAGTGAGTCCCATCTGCACCGATCAAAAGGCCTCCAGAGATCATCTGATCGCTGGCCAGTTGAACCTCAACATGGCTGGGATACATCTGGAAAGAAACCAAGCGCTCAGGGCAGTACTCAACCACATTGGGGTGCGCAGTCAGCCGCTTCAACATGGCCTGACCGAGTGCGCTGGCCACAATAACTTTGCCGAAATAGGGCGCTGTCTGGTCGGTATCTTCCCCAATGAAACGCACATAGTCTTTCGCCGTCAGGTTCAGATGACCAAAACCACCCAGTCGGTTAATAACAATGGTGTCTATGGGGATGGGTGACAAATCACTATCCATCAGCCCTATTGCGTTCAAGATGTTAAGCGATGCGGCATTGAGGACCAACGTTCGACCATCATGGCTTGGCTGAGCCTCTTGGCTTCGCAAGGTTGGCTCAATCACAGCGATGCGCCAGCCAGCATCCGCCAAGCCAATAGCAATGGCTGCACCGACTAAGCCGCTGCCTGAAATGATGGCATCGAAGTCTGTTTTTGACGCATTCATCGCATGATGTTCTCTATGTCCGAGATGTCTTTAGGAACAGCAGAGGTGAGATTTTCAGGGTCATCACGGGTGACCCTGATATCGTCTTCGATACGGATACCAATGCCCCTAAAGGCCTCGGGGAGGTCATCTGCGTTTTCAATGTAAAGACCTGGTTCAACCGTCACAACCATATTGCGCTCAAGCACACGCCACTCATCATCAATCCGGTAATCACCCACATCATGCACATCCAGCCCAAGCCAGTGGCCAGTTTTGTGCATATAAAAACGTCGATAAGATTCCGTCTCTAGCACCTCGTCTAGGCTGCCTGTCAACAGTCCCAGATCAAGCAGGCCTTGAGATAACACTTCGGTGGCTTTGGCATGGAAGTCATGGTAAGACTGCCCCAGCCTGACCTGCTCAATGGCTTGGGTCTGAGCTTCCAGTACTATCTCGTAGAGCGCTTTTTGCGCGGCACTGAAGCGTCCGTTTTTTGGAAATGTGCGTGAGATATCAGCGGCATAACCCATTAGCTCACACCCAGCATCGATCAATACAAGATCCTCGTCCGTCAGCGCTTGATTGTTGTCGATGTAGTGAAGCACAAGCGCGCGTTCCCCGCCGGCCACAATGGGCTGATAGGCGGGGACTGTCTGGTGACGCGTGTAGCAATTTAACAAAGCCGCGTGTAGCTCTGCTTCATTGATGGCGGTGGGTGCGGCATACATGGCATGCATCATGCCCTCAGCAGAGATCTGACCCGCTTTCCTCATCCACCTGATCTCCTCGGGTGACTTAATGAGCCGTTGCTCGTGCAAGAGTGGTTGGAGCGAGAGGACAGTCGTTGGCCCGGAAGCAGCACTGGCTTCATGCTGGAGCTCCGAGCGCAGGTCATTCAGATGCTGTTCAAAGCCCGCGTTTTGACCCATAAGGTAGTAGAGTGCCTGACGTCCCATCATGAGCTTTGGGAGCACTTGGTCTAGTTGGGCGATATCGAGGGCATGCTCAATACCAAGCACTTCTCGAGCACCCTCAAGTCCCAGGCGGTGCCCATCCCAACGCTCCCGTTCGGGATCTCTAGGCCTCAAAAATAAGGTCACCTCATGCGCATGACCGGGTGTCAATACCAAGACGGCCTCTGGTTCACAAAGCCCCGTCAAATAGAGAAAGTCGCTATCTTGTCTGTAAGGGTAGGGGGTATCGCCATTTCTAAGCCGCATCGGGGCAGCGCAGATGGCAACGATCGCGTCTTCGCCAACTTCAGCCATGAGACGTTCTCGTCGCTGACTAAACGCATCTGGTTTAAATGACAAGGGCGGCATGGGCATTGTCTACTCCGTTCAATCAGTATCAGATGCTGATGATCCGCCAGCCAGTCTTCTGTCCTCATGTAACAGTAAAACGGCGACTTTGACAAACTCAACCAGTTCGAAGAACGCCTCCTCCTCACCTTCGTCGATGCCGCCATCGGCTTCATCGCTGACATTGGTGGCGCGCGCAATCTCGCCTAAAAGGCCCAATGCCTCACTGGCCTCAGAATCACGAATGGCACCGCCGCTAGCGCCGAATCCTGCCAAAAATCCAGTGCACCAGTAGGCCAGGCCCTCGGTTCTTTGCGTCAGCGACTGGTCACTGGCAGGCACCAATAATTCAAAATCCATATCATTGGATTGCAAGGCTGCTCGGGTCATCTCAAGTGCCGAACTCAAATGAGTTTGCGGCCCTGACGCTGTCGCTTCCTCTTCTGCCCGAGTGAGGAGATCTTGGTCTGTGTCCAAGTGAAGTGCCGACCATCGAACCCACAAGGTGTCCTCGTTAATGGCAGGCTCACCGCATACCAAACCAGTGACCAAGCCGTGGCTTTCGGAAATGCCCTTGGCATCGGGGGTTTGGGCCAGTGCAATGGCCCATTTGAGCCTATCTTGAGTTGAATTTGTCATGGCTTGACAAGTTTAGCACTCGAACGCTTGTCGTGACGGTCTCAAAGGCTCTA
>JALQZL010000013.1:18543-23491 GCA_023258355.1 Wenzhouxiangellaceae bacterium
GAACGTTCAAAGGGCGTGTATTTAAGTCCCCACCAACTGAAACTGGTAAAAATAGGGAAAGGTCAGCCAATGACGAATCACCACTCATCGCAGAGCGAACATGATGCTGGCAAAACGGCAACCGAGCTGGAGCGGATTGCCAAGCATCTGACAGACTTGCAGGTCAAGCTCGAACAGCTCGAGCAAGAGAATCGCCTGCTACATGAGCGGCAAGAAGCTCTGGTGGCCGAGCGGGCCTCTCTGGTGAAGCGAAATGAGGAAGCGCGAACGCGCGTTGAGGGCATGATCGAGCGTCTAAAGGCGCTTGAGCTGGCGGGGATCAGCTGATGAGTCAAGTCAACAAGGAACCCGTCACCGTTCGCATTCTCGACCGAGACTATCGGGTGATGTGCGATGAAAGTGAGCGCCGCTCACTCGTCGAATCTGCGTTGGCATTGGACGAGCAAATGCGTGCGATCCGAGACAGTGGCAAAGTCACGTCAGTTGAAAAAATTGCGGTGATGTGTGCTTTAAACCTCGCAGCAGAAAATCGAACGCTCAAAGAGCAGCGGCATCAGTACGCTGAACAAATTGATAGGCGCATCGCTCAATTAGCCGCTTCACTTGATTGAACTGATCTAAAAGAATAGACTGCATCCATAGGACGTTCTCTGCGGTGTTTGCCAGTGGGAATGTAATATGCCTTGTCCCTATTGACTGACCTCGGGACGGCACATTTTGATGTGGTGCGCACATTCGCTCTGATGCGAATCGCCTAAAGCAGCAAAGAGCCGACCCACTTGAACCCATTGGTTCAAGGTCACTGCCCCACAGCGGCACAGGCGGAGAGCGTCTTTATCCACTTTCTTCATTGGATGGTTTGGATGTCCCAACCAACAGGCGTCGTCTCACTCAAAGACCGGCTTCGGCAGCAATTCTTGGAAAAAAGAAGGGCCTTGAGCTCAAGCCGCAAACAATCGCTGGATGCTTTGATTTGTGGTCACCTGCTTCAAGTGATCACCACACTAGACAGACCCAACAGAACCATCGCAGCCTTCGTCTCTCACGGCGGTGAGCCAGATTTGGGGCCTGTGTTTGATGCCCTGCTTGGCTCGGGTAGGCAACTGTTCTTACCTGTGGTGGATGAGGGCAGCATGCGCTTCCATCGATATGACTCCGATGTTTTGATGCGAAAGAATCGGTTTGGTATCCCTGAGCCACTTGACCAGCGCAGTATTCTCGTTCAGGAGCTTGATTGGATCTTAATGCCGCTTGTGGCTTTCTCGTCTCGGGGCGTGCGTTTGGG
This sequence comes from Wenzhouxiangellaceae bacterium, assembly GCA_023258355.1. Lineage (GTDB taxonomy): Bacteria > Pseudomonadota > Gammaproteobacteria > Xanthomonadales > Wenzhouxiangellaceae > Wenzhouxiangella. The sequence continues at coordinate 19,829 of JALQZL010000013.1, forward strand.
TATGGGTGGGGGATTCTACGATCGGACGCTGGCCAATATCGATCGGTCTCGAAAGCGACCTTTGCTGGCTGGTGTCTCCCACTCATTGAGTCAGGCAGAGTCCATTCCCAGCGAGCCTTGGGATGTTCCAATGGATCTCGTGATCAGCGATAAAGGCATATTATGGGTAGAATAGGGTCATGAATTGGTTAATGAAATCCGAGCCCGATGCGTTCAGCATTGACGACTTGAAGGCCTGTAAAAAAGGCATTGAGCCATGGGATGGCATAAGGAACTATCAAGCCCGTAACTTTATGCGTGATTCCATGAGTGTGGGGGATCGGGTATTTTTCTACCATTCCAACTGCAAAGTACCCGGTATTGTGGGTGTGATGGAGGTGGCCAGTGAGGCTTATCCAGACCCCACTCAGTTCGATCCCAAATCAAAGTATTTTGATGAGAGCAGCAAGCCAGAGGAGCCTAGGTGGCTTTTGGTCGACGTGAAATATGTGCGGCATACCCATCGAGTGATTAGTTTGACAGAGATTAAAGAACATGCTGACCAGCTTGGGGACTTCCCACTCATTCGAAAAGGCAATCGACTGTCCATCATGCCGGTGACGGATCAGCAATGGGATTATTTGTTAGGTCTTGAGTGATAGCACCGCAGTGAGCCAACAGCGTCTAAAAATTGAGGTGGCTAAGGCCGCATTGAAGTATGTTGAGCCTGGCATGACCCTTGGTGTGGGGACAGGATCAACCGTTAATGCATTCATTGATGAGCTCGGCAGCAGTGGCCTCGAGTTGACTGGTGCGGTGTCATCTTCTGATGAGACCACCGAGCGCTTGAAGGCGATTGGCGTATCTGTCTTGGATCTGAATCACACAGGAGATCTGGCGCTCTACATTGATGGTGCGGATGAAGTGGATTCCCACCGGCGCATGATCAAAGGCGGGGGCGGTGCTTTAACGAGGGAAAAAATTATAGCGGCGGCCTCGCGTCGATTTATTTGTATTGTTGATGAGAGCAAGTGCGTGGGTGTTTTGGGTGAATTTCCACTGCCTATCGAGGTCATCCCAATGGCTCGCGCTTTGGTGGCCAGAAAACTGATTGGTATGGGTGGATCTGTCTCTTTGAGAGAAGGCTTTCAAACAGACAACGGCAACCTTATTCTTGACGTCAGAGGCCTAGACTTAGTGGACCCTGTTCGCATGGAGACCCAGGTCAATCAAATCCCGGGTGTGGTGACCTGTGGGCTCTTCGCACTGCGGGGTGCAGATCAGGTGCTAGTTGCCACCGAACAAGGGGTTGAGCTTCGCTAACCCCTCTATTTCTTAAGCAAACCGATTTCGCCCAGGCGCTCCATCAAATAACCATGTGAACTGATGGGTTCGGGATAGCGGTCTGGGTTGTCTTCGCTGATGCATTCTGGCAACGTCTTGATCATGAAATCAGGGTTAGGATGCAAGAAAAACGGGATCGAGTAACGTGCATGACACGAATGGTCATCATCAGGGTTAACCACCTTGTGTGTGGTTGAAAGGTAGACATGATTGGTCAGTCGTTGGAGCATGTCACCGACATTGACAACAATAGTCCCTGGCAATGTATCAACACCAATCCAGTCCCCATCGCGCGTGAGAATTTCGAGTCCTTGTTCCTTGGAACCAATCAACAATGTGATCAGGTTAATGTCTTCGTGTTGAGCCGCTCTCACCGCACCCGGTTGCGGACTTTGGATTGGTGGATAGTGAATGGGTCGAAGAATCGAATTCCCGTAATTAATTTTGTCATTAAACCAATCCGCCTCAAGGCCGAGATCGATGGCCATCGCCGAGAGCATTTTGGCACCGACGGCATCAAGGGCACGGTAAAGAGTTAAGGCAGCATGCCGAAACTCAGGCACTTCGCTTGGCCAAACATTGGCTAATAACTCTGGGTAGGGATTGTGTTCACCTGACTCAATCTCGCGGCCAACATGCCAAAACTCCTTGAGATCGGGGACGTCATGGTCTTTGGCTTGCTCAACGCCGAAGCCAGTGTAGCCCCGCGCACCCCCGATGCCGGCTTGATGGTACTTTTCTTTGGTGGCCGCATCGAGCGCAAAGAATGCCTTGAACTGGGTATAAGCCTCATCAATCAGGCTTTGATCAATGCCATGGTCAGTGATCCCGACAAAGCCGAAATGACGATAGGCTTGACCTAAAGTATTAGTGAAGTCATCCCTCTGGCCGGTGAAATCCTGAAGCGAGAGGACCGGAATACGATCAGTGGCTATGCTAGTCATGCGTTCATTATAAATTAAATTTACAATGTGCCAATGCTAAACCAGACTCAACAGCCCAGCGACCCCTTGCCATCTCCTCGGCAGTTATCCGTTGCCCCAATGATGGATTGGACTGACCGCCATTGTCGGTACTTCCATCGGTTGCTCGCACCGAACGCTTTTTTGTATACGGAGATGGTCACCACTGGCGCCTTGCTTTTTGGCGATACAGCGCGATTTCTTGACTACAACCCCCAAGAGCATCCTGTGGCTTTGCAACTGGGTGGATCAGATCCAGAGGCGTTATCTCGGGCGTGTCTGGCAGCCAAGCCCTGGCACTATGATGAGCTGAACTTAAATGTCGGTTGTCCATCTGATCGTGTCCAAAAAGGCCGATTTGGCGCCTGTTTGATGAAAGAGCCTGGCCTAGTCAAAGAATGCTTGAGCGCCATGGTCAGTGCCAGCGATGTGCCTGTCACAATCAAGTGCCGTGTTGGCGTGGATGAGATGGACAGTGATCAAGCGCTGATTGATTTTGTGGGCCACATTGCCGATTCAGGTATCGATGCGTTGATTATTCACGCACGCAAAGCCTGGTTGTCTGGCCTCAGTCCGAAACAGAATAGAGAGGTCCCTGACCTAAATTATGCTCGTGTGCGTGAGGTTGTCAAAGCCTTTCCCCAATTACAAATTATCCTCAATGGTGGTTTGAACTCCGTGTCGGAATGTCTTTCTCAGTGGGAGGTATTTGAGGGTCTAATGATTGGTCGTGCTGCCTATCAAACACCTTGGCTTTTGACCGAATTGTCAGCGGAGCTTGGCCATCCCATCCCACCTTCAAGGCGATGGGTTGTTGATGAGATGGTTAAATACACAGAGCAACACGTGGCTAACGGTGGGCGCGTTCACGAGGTGGCAAGACACATGCTTGGGCTTTTTCATGGTCAACCCGGCGCCCGCGCTTGGCGGCAAAAGTTAAGTCAAACCATGCATCGGCCGGAGGCCAAGCCTCAGTTATTGCTCGACGCCTGTCCCGAACCTGCTTGTTTCAACCCAGTACTTGAGGATTTTCATTGGCCAGTTGATGGAAGCGTTGTCGATGGTTAGGGGTGGTATTTGATGATCACGCGTGACCCTGATCAATTTCTGAAGCACCTGCCTGCATTGGATGTCGGTAAGGCCGTTCAGGCGATGCCCAAGGGCATTTTTATGGTCGAGCCCAGCGGGTTTCGCATCAGCGAGCAGACCGCATTAGACAACACTTATATGGATACGTCACTTGCCGTGTCTCCTACTCTGGTCCAAGGACTGTATCCAGCACCTCCGAAGTTCAAGCCATGGACCGTTATGCTCGCTGATCCAGTTGCAGCACGATTGGTCCTTGTCAAAGTGCTTAGCATTGGAGCGTCAAATGAAT
>JALQZL010000140.1 GCA_023258355.1 Wenzhouxiangellaceae bacterium
TGGGCGATGAGATTGAGATTGTGGGTATTAAGGACACCACGAAGACGACGTGTACTGGTGTTGAGATGTTCCGCAAGCTTTTGGACCAAGGTCAGGCGGGCGAGAACGTAGGTGTTCTGCTGCGTGGTACGAAGCGTGAAGAGGTTGAGCGTGGTCAGGTTTTGGCGGCGCCGGGTACGATCACGCCGCATACGCATTTTGAGGCTGAGGTTTATATTCTGAGCAAGGACGAGGGTGGACGTCACACGCCGTTCTTCAAGGGCTATCGTCCGCAGTTTTACTTCCGTACGACGGATGTGACGGGGTCTTGTGAGTTGCCTGAGGGTGTGGAGATGGTGATGCCTGGGGACAATGTCCAGATGCAGGTTGAGCTGATTGCCCCGATTGCGATGGAAGAGGGCCTCCGCTTCGCGATTCGTGAAGGTGGCCGGACAGTGGGTGCAGGCGTCGTCGCCAAAATCCACAAATAATTCCAAAAAAGCTCTAGCCAAACCATACCAGCCGTTGCTATAATGGGCGGCTGGCACGCAAGCCTGCCGGTCTGTGATTGGTGGGCTTCGTTGTAAGCTTCCACTGTTATTCAGTGGTCTAGGTCCCTGAAAAGGGCCAGAATTTTAAGTTCTTTGTAAATTAACTAAAGGCGTACGGCAATGGCCGAACAGAAAATCCGTATTCGTTTAAAGGGCTTTGATCATCGTTTGATCGACCGATCGACCCAAGAAATTGTGGATACCGCAAAGCGCACAGGTGCGCAGGTGCGGGGTCCGATTCCGCTGCCCACTCGTAAAGAGCGGTTTACAGTGCTGATTTCCCCGCACGTCAATAAAGACGCGCGCGATCAGTATGAGATTCGGACACACAAGCGACTGTTGGATATCGTTGATCCGAACGATAAGACTGTAGATGCCCTGATGAAGCTCGACCTGGCCGCCGGTGTGGATGTCCAGATCAAGCTGTATTGATGTGAAGTGAGTTGAAATCATGAGTATTGGATTAGTCGGTAAAAAGAAAGGCATGACTCGCATCTTCACTGAGGCTGGGGACTCTATTCCAGTGACAGTCATCGAGGTGCAGCCTAACCGTGTCACGCAGATCCGTAGTGTTGATAGTGATGGCTATGCGGCTATCCAGGTCACTAGCGGTGCCAAACGCGCGTCTTTAGTTAATCGCCCCACCGCAGGACATTATGCGAAGGCTGGTGTTGAAGCCGGTGAGGGTCTCTGGGAATTCCGCTTAGCTGACGGTGAGACCGTGTCAGATGATATGGCTATCGGCAGCGAAATCACTGTAGAGCGTTTCGAGAACGGCCAGCGTGTTGATGTGACTGGTACCAGCAAAGGTAAAGGTTTTGCTGGGGTGATTAAGCGCCACAACTTCCGCACCCAAGACGCGACTCACGGCAACTCCTTGTCCCACCGTGCGCCTGGTTCAATTGGCCAGTGTCAGACACCGGGTCGGGTCTTTAAGGGTAAGAAAATGGCTGGGCACATGGGTGACGAGCGCGTCACTACCATGAATCTCGAGGTGGTTCGTGTGGATCCAGAGCGTCATTTACTGATGGTCCGTGGGGCCGTACCAGGTGCACCAGGCGGTCACGTCTTGGTTCGTCCGTCAGTCAAGGCTTAAGGGAGATTGATGATGGAACTAGCAGTTAACGGCGGTAGCAAGATCCAAGTATCTGATGAGATCTTTGGCCGTGATTTTTCTGAAGGCTTGGTTCACCAAGTCGTTGTCGCCTACTTGGCTGGTGGCCGTGCAGGGACCAAAGCGCAGAAGAATCGTTCGGCAGTCTCTGGTGGTGGGCGTAAGCCTTGGCGCCAAAAGGGCACAGGTAATGCCCGTGCCGGTACTATTCGGAGCCCAATTTGGCGCGGTGGTGGTGTGACCTTTGCCGCTCAGCCACGTGACTTCACTCAGAAAGTGAACCGCAAGCAGTACCGTAGCGCTTTGAAAGTGATTTTGTCTGAGTTGATTCGCCAAGATCGTGTGATGGTTGTCGATTCGCTGGACATCAGTGAGCCCCGCACGCGTGTGGTGCTGGCGCAATTCAAGGACTTGGGTATCGAGAACGGCCATCGGGCTTTGATTGTTGATGCGGAGCTTGGTGAGAACTTGTACCTTGCCGCTCGGAACTTAAAGCACGTCCAGCTACTCGCTGCTGATCGCATCGATCCGGTCAGCCTGGTGAGTGCGGAGAGAGTGGTGATGACCCGTGCTGCCGTTGAAGCGATTCAGGAGTGGTTGTCATGAACCCAGAAAGAATTTACCAAGTAATCCGTTACCCGCATGTCTCAGAAAAGACGGCACGGTTGCAGGCAGATGCTAATCAGTACGTTTTTGAGGTTCGGAAGGACGCATCAAAAGCGGAAATTAAGCATGCCGTTGAAAAATTATTTGATGTGCACGTAGAGCAGGTTCAAGTCGCCAATGTTAAGGGCAAGGTCAAGAGCTTCCGTTTTAACGTTGGCAGACAAAATGACTGGAAAAAAGCTTACGTGCGTATCCGATCAGGTGAGGTTATCTCAGATCTGCAGCCTGAGTAAGTAGTTAAGCGAAAAGTATTGAAACAGTAACTGGTTTTAAAGCGAGAAACGATCATGGCTATGGCCAAAACGAACGCAAAGATCATCGTTAAAGCGAAGCCGACCTCACCAGGGCGTCGTGGCAAGGTGTCTATTCGCCACGACCACCTGTGGAAAGGTAAGCCGTATGCACCGTTGGTAGAAGCCAAAAGTGCGAGCGGGGGTCGGAACAACAACGGTCGCATCACAACACGTCACATTGGTGGTGGGCATAAGCATCACTACCGTAAGGTGGATTTCAAAAGAGATAAAGATGGTATCCGCGGGATCGTCGAGCGTATTGAGTATGATCCGAACCGCAGTGCCCACATTGCGCTCGTCAAATACTTGGACGGTGAATGGCGATATATATTGGCGCCACGCTCGCTGAGAGCAGGTGATGAGGTGTTGAGTGGTGCTGAGGCGCCAATCAAGCCAGGCAATGCCATGCCATTGAAGAATATCCCAGTGGGTACGCAAGTCCACAATGTCGAAATGAAGCCCGGCAAAGGTGGTCAGATGGCTAGATCTGCTGGCGCTACTGTGCAGCTGGTGGCTCGTGAGGGTCAGTACGCAACAGTGATGCTGCGCTCTGGCGAAATGCGCAAGATTTTATCAGCTTGTCGCGCAACCATCGGTCAGGTGTCTAATACCGAGCACAACTTGGAAAAGTTGGGTAAAGCGGGCGCCAAGCGGTGGCGGGGTGTGCGACCCACGGTTCGTGGTGTTGCGATGAACCCAGTCGATCACCCACACGGTGGTGGTGAGGGTCGCACTTCGGGCGGTCGTCACCCAGTGACGCCTTGGGGTCAACAGACCAAAGGCAAGCGAACTCGAAGCAACAAGCGAACAACTCAGTACATCGTTCGCTCGCGCAAACGTAAATAAATAGCGGTCAGACTCAGGAAATTTTGTTATGCCACGTTCGATTAAAAAAGGCCCATTTGTAGATCACCATTTGGTGGCGTAGGTAAATGAGGCCGTGGAAACAAACAGCAAGCGTCCTATCAAGACATGG
>JALQZL010000141.1:0-280 GCA_023258355.1 Wenzhouxiangellaceae bacterium
CATGGCCTGCATGACACTGCCCTGATAACTCTCTTCGCAATCTAAAACAACTTGCTCCCATGGCTCATGTTGTTCACCATTGATCTCACGCTTACGAACGCGCGGTCGCGAGACCGCTAGCTCATAGCCCTCCCGACGCATCGCCTCAATCAAAACTGATAAGTGCAACTCGCCTCGCCCAGCCACATCAAATTGATCGGGATCGGCTGTGTCACTGACTTGTAGTGCCACGTTGTGACTGGCCTCTTGATACAGTCGAGCTCGGAGCTGTCGCGACGTC
>JALQZL010000141.1:290-3551 GCA_023258355.1 Wenzhouxiangellaceae bacterium
TACTTGCCCTCTCGCCCTGCAAAAGGAGAGTCATTCACTTGAAAAGTCATGTGGATGGTTGGCTCATCAACCGTTAGGGCCGGCAATGGATCGATGTGGGCTGGGTCACACAAGGTGGTGGATATGCCCAGTTTCTCAATCCCAGAGATACCGATGATGTCACCAGCACTCGCTTCTGGAACCTCTTCACGCTTGAGCCCGCGAAAACCCAACACTTGTAGGACACGACCACTTGTCTTCTTGCCCTCTGCATCGATAACCGCCACCGGTTGGTTGGTCACCACGCGCCCCCGCCTCACCCGGCCAATCCCAATCAGACCGACGTAGCTGGAGTAGGCCAAGCTAGAAATCTGCATCTGAAACGGCCCGTCAGGATCAACTGGGGGTGGTGGCACGTGCTCAACCAGCGCCTCGAACAGCGGAGTCAAATCTCCCGAGCGAATAGACGGATCGGTGCCTGCATAACCATTCAAAGCTGAGGCATACAAAACAGGAAAATCAAGCTGCTCGTCACTGGCCTCTAATTGATCGAAAAGGTCGAAGGTTTGATTGAGCACCCAATCTGGTCGAGCGCCATCTCGGTCGACTTTGTTGATGACCACAATGGGCTTAAAGCCCATCGCAAAAGCTTTTTGTGTGACAAATCGGGTTTGTGGCATTGGCCCATCAACCGCATCGACCAACAACAATACTGAGTCGACCATCGAAAGAACCCGCTCGACCTCTCCTCCGAAGTCAGCGTGGCCTGGGGTATCCACAATATTGATCCGCCAATCTTGCCACTGAATCGCTGTGTTCTTCGCCAAGATAGTGATGCCGCGCTCTTTCTCTTGGTCTCCCGAGTCCATCACCCGATCAGTCAGGCGCTCATGCGCAGCAAACTCGCCTGACTGGCGTAGCAGTTGATCGACGAGCGTTGTTTTCCCATGATCAACATGGGCGATGATCGCAATATTACGAAGTTTCATGAAAGACTGTCCTAAGGGTGGGACGCAAAAAGTCGAGAGATTATACCTTTATTGATCGGGGGTATTGGTACTCGGCAACACTCTTTGCTCACGCTGACTTTGCCATTGAAGCGCATTCCGATAATATCTGGCCGCGGCTTCAGACTCACTTTGGCGATCCATCAGCCGACCCAAGGCCATGTAAATCTCAGCGCCCGGTCGCTTCACAAGCGCTTGTTCCAAACACTGCTGGGCTTTTTCGTACTGTCGCGCGTCCAAATATAAAAACCCCAAGACCTCGAGAATCTCTGGCTGGTTTGGATCATTTTTGAGTCGCTTCTCACAGGCCAGAATCCGCGCTGCCCGCTCGGTTTCATCACTCCGTCGATAGGCTTGTAAAACAGCCTCATCGGGCTGCTCATCTAACAATTCAGACAACAGTCGACTGGAGTGCTCATAGTGTCCTAACCCTTCTGCCCTGTTGGCATAGGCCAACACCAAAGCCGGCTCCCTACGTTGGATTTTTGTCAACGATTTCCAAGCGCGCTGGAGCGTTGGATAATCATCACATTGAGTCAGCTCACGCTCGGCTGCGAGCTTGACCAGTGCCTGGCCCTTCTCGGCGTCGACCATCCCAGCACGGCGCAAGGCAGGTACCAACTCACGCACTTCTCGCCACCGTGCTGCGTCTTGGTAGGCACCGAGCAAAGCCCGCAGTACACCCAAGTGCTTTGGCTTTTTCAAATGCAAACTTTCTAAAAGCCCAATGGCCAGATCAACTCGCCCCTCGCTGAGCGCCAATCGGGCCCGAGCAAACTCTGTGACGAAGTGTTTTCGACCAAAATGACCTTGGGCCTGATCCAACCACGCATCCCTCGCTTTCCAATCCGAACGACCTTGCGCAGCCCGAGCGGCCCCCAAAAGGCCCGCCGTCGATTTCTGGTAACTCAGTGACTGGGAGAACATATCCTCGGCGCGCGCCCAATCACCCTCCGTGAGGGCCAGAAATCCATTCTCCACTTGCTGTCGCGACCGTTCACGCCGGCGTCTGGCAAGTAAGCGATGAGGCAGTCTAATCACACTCCACAACACAGAAAGCATGATCCAGACCACCAAGATGACAGTGACCCAGGCCACCAAAGGCATCTCCAGCTCCCAAGCACCGAAACCAATCACAACAGAGCCTGGATCTTCTAATAAAACAGGCGCCACAAGGGCGCTGGTGACCAGCAAGATTGCCAACAAGAGCCAAAAAAACCAACGCATCACTGACCGCTCAATCTTTGCTCTACCATCATCCGTGCACTCCCCACGATCTCGGGTAGGGCGTCTTGCTCAATGACACTCAACTCAGTGAGTAGTGTCATCGCCGCCGAGACTTCAGGATGGCCAATATCGTAGCTATTGGCCAATTGCGCTAGAAGCAGTGAGGCCTGCGACCGAACCGATGACACATCCCGCCTGACCAGCGCCAATTGAAGCCATTCGAAGCGCTCAGCCAGCAACTGTGGGCCTAAGCGCCGATCCGCCACCTGCGTCGATACCGGCTCTCGCGGCCTGACGATCACCACCTCCTTGGCCTTCGTAGCAAGCTTAGACAGCCATCCATTCTGACTCTCTGCGGCGGCGGCTGAAACGGGGGCTTTGCTATCGAGCGGATCAGACGGAGTGGGCCATGAAGCGACGTTCATTTGGATCGCCATTACCGCTTGCTCATAACTTGACCAAGGCAGGGGGTCCCACGACTCGAGCGCACTTTTTTCACGCGCTAAAATTCTGAGCAACTCATCGTAAGACGAAGACTGACTTTCCTCTATCCAAGCCGTTGCATTGCTATACGCCAACATCGCCACCTCAACCTCTTCCAAAGCCAAGGCTCGCTGCGCTTCATAGAGAAATTCCCGTAACTGAAGCCAGCCCAAGTCCTCAGAGAAACTGGCTTGAAGCTCAGCATCGGACGAGCGTGACAACGAAGTCAATTCACTGCGCAATGAAAGCACTGAAGCCTGCAACTGTTCAAGCTCGCGTCGAACAAACGGGTTTGGTCCTCTATGAGCGCGTCTTGCCGATCGCTGACTCGTCCAGACACTGTCTCGCTGCTCGCCACTGTGCGCTCGAGCGTGGCGAGGCGTTCAGCCATGCCGTCAATCTTTTCATTGAGCGTGCTGACTTCGCTACCCACGTGAGTCACCAAACGATCCTCGAGTCCTTGGAGCCGCTCTTCTGCTGAACTTGGTTGGCCAGGCCAATTGAACGGCCAAGACATCGGCGCACTAAACCAGTACATGCTGAAAGCTAATATTACCAATCCAGC
>JALQZL010000142.1 GCA_023258355.1 Wenzhouxiangellaceae bacterium
TCGACCCATTCATTGTGGAACAGCAAAAAGCCATTCATGATCAAGCTATCCAACCTTAGCCTCCGTCAAGGCGCCACCACTTTGCTTGACCAGGCCAGTGCCACCATCTTTCCAAACCACAAAGTGGGTTTGGTGGGTGCCAATGGTTGCGGTAAGAGCAGTCTCTTTTCTGCTCTTCGCGGTGAACTATCCCCGGATAGCGGTGAAATTGAATACCCCACGGCTTGGGTCACCTCTCACATGGCACAACAGATCACAGATCTGGCCCAGACTGCGATTGATTTTGTGCTCGACGGAGATCAAGCGCTACGTGAGGCGGAGCGGCAAGTGGATATGGCGCAGCAAGGCAGCGGTGGTAGCGAGTCAGCACAGGCGCATACCATTGCAGCAGCCCATGAGGCTTTAGCCACAGCAGGTGGCTATGATGCTCATGCCAGAGCTGCCAGATTGCTCTCGGGGCTTGGGTTTGAAGCCACACAATTCAATCAGCCCATCGCCACCTTCTCTGGGGGCTGGCGTATTCGCTTGAGTTTGGCCAAGGCACTCATGGCGCCAGCGGATCTATTACTGCTGGATGAGCCAACAAATCACCTAGACCTTGAAACCGTGGCTTGGCTGGAGTCATGGCTCAAGCATTATCCCGGCACACTGATCGTCATCTCGCACGATAGAGACTTCCTAGACAGTGTGGTAGACAGCATCATCCACTTTGACCAACGTGGTTTGACCACCTATACCGGCACCTATTCTCAGTTTGAGCAACAGCGCATGGTTCGGCTCAATCAACAGCAAGCGAGTTTTGTCAAACAACAAAAATCCATTGCCCACATGCAGCGCTTCATCGATCGCTTTCGCGCCAAAGCCAGTAAAGCCAAAGCAGCGCAAAGCCGACTAAAAGCGCTTGATCGTCTCGAGCGGATCGCACCAGCCCATATCGACTCGCCCTTTAGTTTCCAGTTCTACGAACCCCCCAAGTGCGCCAATCCACTGGTTCACTTGAACCAAGTGGCCCTTGGGTATGAAAACACTGTTGTGCTTTCCCAACTCTCGGCCAGCATCACGCCCGGCGATCGCATTGGCCTTTTGGGGCTGAATGGTGCAGGTAAATCCACACTGATCAAGGCCATGGCAGACACGCTCTCACCACTGAGTGGGCAACTTCAAAGAGCACGTGGCCTCACAATCGGATATTTCGCTCAACATCAGCTAGAACAACTTGATTCGCAAGCATCGGCTGTGCAACACCTGGCCGCACAGGATGAGCGCTTGGGCATAGTCTCCTCAGACCAAGCGCTCAGAGATTTTCTGGGGGGCTTTGGGTTTGGTGGCGATCAAGCAGACGCCTCGGTCAATCAGTTCTCTGGCGGTGAAAAGGCCCGCCTAGTGCTGGCCTTGCTCGTTCGTCAAAAACCAAATTTACTGCTTCTGGATGAACCCAGCAACCACCTAGACCTTGAAATGCGGCATGCGCTGACAGTGGCCTTGCAAAGCTTTGAGGGTGCCGTGATGGTGGTCTCTCATGACCGTCACCTTCTCAACAACAGTGTGGATCAGTTTTGGCTGATCCATGACGGCACACTTTCCATGTTTGATGGTGACCTGGATGACTATCGAGCACTCATTAAGAAAAGAGTCAAAGATATCGAGCCTTCGCAAGGTGGTACGCCATCAAAGAAAAATGAGCGGCACATACGTGCCAACTTGCGTGAACAACTCAAGCCTCTTCAGAACAAACTAAAGAAATTAAGCCAAAAGGTAGAGACACTGACGGCTGAGGTAAAAGCGCTAGATGAGGCACTGGCCGACCCGACCCGATATCAGGACCCCCACAGTGGCGAGGAAACGGCTTTAATGATGAAAAAACGTCTCGGGCAAAAGAATCTATTGGAGGCGACAGAAGTCGAGTGGCTGGAGGTGGCAGAACAAATCGAAGCCCTCGAAGAATCAGCAAATAACCTTTGAGCAAAATACTTAGAGATTGCGACCGTAGTAAAGCTCGCGCATCTCTTTTTTCAAACGCTTTTCAATTCTAGAGCGTTCTTTTTTGTCTAGATCATCGGACGAGCGATCAAAAAGGTAGTCATCCAGATCAAAATCTTTCAGCACCATCTTGGTGTGAAATAGATTTTCTTGGTAGACGTTCACATCAATCATGTCGTAGCTGTTTTTCGTGTCTCGACTCAAATAATCCTGAATGGATGTGATCTTGTGATCGATATAGTGCTTGCGTCCTCGGATATCACGGGTAAAGCCCCGCACCCGATAATCGATGGTGACAATGTCTGACTCAAAACTATGCAGCAAGTAATTGAGGGCTTTTAATGGAGAAATAACGCCACACGTGGCCACGTCGATGTCTGCTCGGAATGTACAGATACCATCATGCGGGTGTGCCTCTGGGTAGGTATGGACGGTGATATGGCTTTTGTCGAGGTGACCCACCACGGCCTCAGGTAGCGGACCGGGTGCGGCGATGCCCGCCTGGTCATCGACCACCACGGGCTCTTCTGCAATCAACATGGTCACAGAGGCGCCCTGTGGCTCATAATCTTGTCTTGCAATATTCAGAATATTGGCGCCGATGATATTTGAGACATCAGACAATATCTGCGTGAGCCGCTCAGCGTTGTAGGCCTCATCAATGTAGGCGATGTAATCTTGCCTCTCAGCCTGGGTGGTGGCGTAACACAGGTCGTAGATATTGAAGCTCAGCGCCTTGGTCAGATTGTTAAAGCCGTGAAGCTTGATTTTGCGTGAACCCATGGCACTGTCCTAGCTGCTTATACCAAACCGCTATTATCAAATAAATCATGCCCTGAATTCACTAAAAATCAGCATCTTTTTCAATGCAGTCCAAAGGCGGGTCGCGTGCTGCATGGCGTAGAATAGCCAAGGAATCCCCATTATTTTGAGCAATCACTGCCATGTCTGATCCCACCACATCCCTCCCCACCGTTTGGCGGATCCTCAAGTTTGGAGGGAGTTCGGTGAGTCATCCAGACAGCTGGCAGGCCATCGGCGCCATTGTGAAAGCCACTCTGGCGGCGCATCGACAGCCACTGATCGTCGTCTCCGCGCTCTCAGGTGTCACAGACTTCTTATCAGACCAGACCATGCCATCAAAAGCGATACCAGGGCATGAGGCGCTGGGTCAGCTCCAGCAACAACATGGTGAACTCTTAAGAGCTCTCAAACTAAATGGCGATTTGCTCGACGCGCATTGGGCGCGCTTGGCACGCGTTTTAGATGACCCGTTGAGATTCGAGCAGCCAGCTTGTCAGGCAGCGCTCTTGGCCATGGGAGAGCATTGGAGCGCAACCATCGGAGTAGCTTATCTAAAAGCCCAAGGCATTGATCTTCGCTACATTGACAGCACCGAATTGTTATCGGCAAGCGAGGAAGTGGCATCCTCTGAGCACACGCACTACCTGTCAGCCTATTGCGAGGCCAGAACGGATCCAGCCCTTGCAAAAGACTTGGCCC